>NZ_JBSFET010000004.1:0-196140 GCF_053594575.1 Streptomyces sp. NPDC001880 | reverse complement strand
CCGCAGCCAGTGCAGGTGCGCGGCCGAGTGGTAGGCCTTGTCGGCGCGGAGCCTGCCCGGACGGCGTCGGCGCGGACCGCGCCGGGAGCGGGTCGCGGGTATACCCAGGACCAGCGGCAGTAGCGCCTGGCTGTCGTGGACGTTGGCGCCGGAGACGCCCAGGGCCAGGGGTAGGCCCTGAGCGTCGGACAGCACATGCAGCTTGCTGCCCTTCTTGCCCCGGTCGACCGGATTGCGCCCGGTCAAAGATCCCCTTTTTTCGCGCGGACGGAGGCCGCATCCACGATCGCCGAGGTCCAGTCCACCTCGCCGCGAGCGCCGAGCTCGTCCAGCACGGCCTGGTGCAGGCGCCGCCACAGCCCGTCCTTCGTCCACGCGGAGAACCGGCGGTGCGCGGTGGCCGGCGAGATGCCGAACGTCTCAGGCAGATGCCGCCAGGCGCAGCCGCTGGTCAGCACGTACACCACGGCGGTGAACGCCGACCGTTCATCCACCGGTGCCGTCCCGCCACCCTGCGGACGCGACGCAAACGATGGCAGCAACGGAGCGACGAGCGACCAGAGTTCGTCAGGGACCAGCCGTTGAGACAGATCAACACCCATGGCACGGCATCATGCCGTACAACCTGACGCCACGTGAGACAAGCTCTTACTTTGACTGGCATTGCTGCTGTCCCATGTCTGTGAGAAGTCCCTCTGGCCGGCGGCGGACGCGGGGCCTGCACTGCTGAAAATGGGCATGGAAAGCCGCCCGCCGTGCACCCTATCGGCTGTTAGATGGTCGAGACGCCCCGATGGTTGCCCGCTCCGGCACAGCGTGATTCTGCCGACAGTGTGCGGATTCCGCCCGAGGAGTCCCGCGAAATTCTGTATACGTGCGCGGTCGCGCGGATGAACGGCCGGTGCGGCGGAACCGCCGATCCGCGGTACCCGGGCGCGGTGCCGTTGCCCGCCCGGCCGGGATCACGGGGCCGACGGGGCGTGGTCCAGAGGGCGGAACGCACAGGCGCCGTTCTCGCCGCTCGCGTAGATTGCGGGGGCTGGGCGAGGCCGAATCATTGGGGATGGACGTGTCAGGGGCAAGGCAGGGCGTCACAGAGGCCCGCAGGATCGTGGTCAAGGTCGGTTCCTCATCCCTCACCACTGCCGCGGGCGGCCTCGACGCGGACCGTGTCGACGCGCTCGTCGACGTACTGGCCAAGGTGAGAAGCGGCGGGGAGCGCGAGATCGTGCTCGTCTCCAGCGGCGCCATCGCGGCCGGGCTCGCCCCGCTCGGACTGCTGCGCCGCCCCAAGGACCTGGCCCGGCAACAGGCCGCCGCCAGCGTCGGCCAGGGACTGCTCGTCGCCCGCTACACCGCATCCTTCGCACGGTACGGCGTACGCGTCGGCCAGGTACTGCTCACCAGCAACGACACCAGCCGCCGCGCCCACTACCGCAACGCCTGCCGCACCCTCGACCAGCTCCTGGACATGGGCGCGCTCCCGGTCGTCAACGAGAACGACACCGTCGCCACCGACGAGATCCGGTTCGGCGACAACGACCGGCTCGCCGCGCTCGTCGCCCATCTCGTCCGCGCGGACCTGCTGGTCCTCCTCTCGGACGTGGACGGCCTCTACGACGGCGACCCCAGCACCCCGGGTGCCTCGCGGGTCGCCGAGGTGGCCGGCCCCGAGGATCTGGCGGGCGTCACCATCGGCAGCGCCGGGAAAGCGGGCGTCGGCACCGGCGGCATGGTCACCAAGGTCGAGGCCGCCCGGATCGCCACGGCCGCCGGCGTCCCCGTCGTCCTCACCTCGGCGAGCCGGGCCGCCGACGCCCTGGCCGGACGCGACACCGGTACGTACTTCCACCGCACCGGACGCCGCTCGGCGGACCGGCTGCTCTGGCTCGCCCACGCCTCGACCCCGCAGGGCTCACTGACCCTCGACGACGGGGCCGTGCGGGCCGTCGTCGACCGCCGCAGCTCGCTGCTGCCCGCCGGGATCGCCTCGGTCGAGGGCGAGTTCACCGCCGGTGACCCCGTGGAGCTGCGCGACCTCGAAGGCCGGCCCGTGGCCCGCGGACTCGTCAACTTCGACGCCAAGGAGATCCCGCAGCTGCTCGGCCGCTCCACCCGCGAACTGGCACGGGAGCTCGGTCCGGCCTACGAGCGCGAGGTCGTACACAGGGACGATCTGGTCGTACTGCACACCTGACAAACCCCTGAAACAGCTGAAAGTCCAGTCTCGGGGCAGAGACCTTCACGAAAACCGCCCCATCCCCGGCCTCGGACTGGTCAACTTTGTAACGGGGAAACAGCGGGGTACAGCACAGCAAACGCATTCACAGGAGGCCGCCGGTGAGACGAGCGCGCCCGGGGGCGCCGCCCCGAGGAACGGGTGGCCGGGCCCTGACCAGCGTCGGAGCAGGTGCCGGCTTTGACGGGAGCCGGACCACGGAGCGAGGGGACGACCGGACCACCCGGCCCGAGCAGACAATGGTCAAGGAGGAACGCACCCCGTCGAAGCTGTGGCACATCACGCTCAGCGTCTCGGGGGCCGACACTCCCCTGAAGGAGGTCAGACGCGGACTCGAACAGCTCGCGCACGACCATCCCTTCCTGCTGACCAGCCGGTACGCCAACGACCACGCGGAGATCCGCTACTGGGAAGAGGCCCGCGATCTGCACGACGCGGCGGCCGTCGCGCTGCGGCTGTGGGGCGAGCACCGCTCCACAGCCAGGCTTCCGCCCTGGGAGATCGTCGGCCTGGAGGTCATCGACCGCGAGACGTACCACCAGCGTGTCGCCGAGGGGTACGGGCCGCCCCCGGCCGCTCCGGTCGGAGTGCACCCGTACTGAGCGGGCAACCGCGCTCGGAACAGTCGTCCCGAGCGCGGTTGTCTCGCATCACGGGATAAGTGACGGATGCCCGCAGTGTGCGCACTACCCTGCGGGCATGACCACGTTCTCGCCGTACGACAACATGTCCCCGATCGCCCAGGCCGCCTACCGGGCACGCTCCGCCGCGGCCGACATCGCGCCGCTGCCGCGTGCGGCGAAGGACGACGCCTTGCTCGCGATCGCGGACGCGCTGGAGGTGCGGACGAGCGAGATCGTCACGGCCAACGCCGAGGACGTCGCCCGCGCCCGCGAGGCCGGGACCAGCGAGTCGATCATCGACCGGCTCACCCTCACCCCGGAGCGGATCCGCGCCATGGCCGCCGATGTGCGGGACGTGGCGGCGCTGCCCGACCCGGTCGGCGAGGTCGTCCGCGGCTCGACCCTGCCCAACGGCATCGACCTGCGACAGGTCCGGGTGCCGCTCGGCGTGGTCGGGATCATCTACGAGGCCCGGCCCAATGTGACGGTCGACGCCGCGGCCCTCTGCCTGAAGTCGGGCAACGCGGTCCTGCTGCGCGGCTCGTCCTCGGCGTACTCCTCCAACGTCGCGCTCGTACGGGTGCTGCGCGACGCGGTCGGCGGCTCCGGGCTCCCGGCCGACGCGGTGCAGCTGGTCCCGGGCGAGAGCCGTGACTCGGTACGGGAACTGATGCGGGCCCGCGGCCTGGTCGACGTGCTCATCCCGCGCGGCGGCGCCTCGCTCATCCGTACGGTGGTCGAGGAATCCACCGTGCCGGTCATCGAGACCGGCACCGGCAACTGCCATGTGTACGTGGACGCGCAGACCGACCTCGACATGGCCGTGGACATCCTGATCAACTCCAAGGCGCAGCGCCCGAGCGTCTGCAACGCCGCCGAGACGCTCCTGGTCCACAAGGACATCGCCGCGCAGTTCCTGCCGCGCGCTCTGGACGCGCTGGCCGACGCGGGCGTGACCGTGCACGGCGACGAGCGGGTGCTCGCGTACGCCGAGGGATCCAAGGCCACCGTGGTGGCGGCGACGCCGGAGGACTGGGAGACCGAGTACCTCTCCTACGACATCGCCGCGGCCGTGGTGGAGTCGCTGGACGCGGCCGTCGCGCACATCCGGCTCTGGTCCTCGGGCCACACCGAGGCGATCGTGACCACCTCCCAGGCCGCGGCCCGCCGCTTCACCCAGCTGGTGGACTCCACGACGGTGGCCGTGAACGCGTCCACCCGCTTCACCGACGGCGGTCAGTTCGGCTTCGGCGCCGAGATCGGAATCTCCACGCAGAAGCTGCACGCCAGGGGTCCGATGGGCCTGCCGGAGCTCACCTCGACGAAGTACGTCGTCACGGGCGACGGCCATGTGCGGTGACCTCCCGGGGCCGGTGAATGTTGCGGGCTCCCTGCCCAGAACGTGCCGGCGGGGCTAACCTGGACCCGTGCCGGACGACGTGGGGGGCAGGCCGTTCCCGGACGGCTGGGAGCCCGACGACGACCGCGGGGGCGCGGACGAGGACCTCGCCTCCGTGGTGTTCGACGAGGACTTCGTACGGGCCGCCGAGATCCACGAGCCGACCGCCGTCGAGCGGCTGCTGGCGGCGGCCCAGGCACGCGCCGAGGCCGAAGCCTCCCGGTCGCGGTCGGGCGGCGGCCCCCTCGACGACGACCTCTACGAAGAGGGGTACGGCCCCGGCGCGTACGGCCGTGAGGGCGCCTTCGGCGACCCGCTGGACCTCGACGACGACGGGTACGGCCGCGGCCCCTACGGGCGCCACGGCGGTGCTCTGCGGCCCTACCGGGGCGCCGCGCGCTGGCACCGGCCGGTGGCCTGGCTCCTCGCCGTACTGATGGGCATCGGCATGGTCGCGCTGGCCTTCAGCGCCGTCTACCGCAACTCCTCGGGCAGCCGCCAGGACCCCGGCCCGCCGCCCGCCACAACCGGCGTGGACAGCGTTCCCGGTACCGTCCCCGACGCCACTCCACCGGCCGCCACGGGCTATCCGCGCCCCACGGTGTCCGCGATCCCCCGCACGGGCTGAGAAGCGCGCCGGGCTCCTGCCCGTCCGCGTACGCCCGGATACGTCCCGCTCCCGCCGTATTCCCCTTTTTTGTATGCCCCGAAGGCGTGCCCTTGGGCTCCTGCGGAACTTCCGGCCGGTTCTTCCGCAGCTCTCCCTCGGTTCTCTCGCGGCTGGGCGTTTACCCCGGTCCCGATCGACCTACCCTGAAGGTGTGACCCCTTTCGTCGAGAGGGCTTCTCACTTGTCCGTACATGCGCAGTCGTACGACGTCATACGAGTTCATGACGGGCGGGCCCTGTCCGAAGCCATTCGGCCGAAGCAGAGCGAAGCGTTACGGCCCCGGCCGGTGACGTGGAGTCGGGAGAAGTCATGGCAGACCGCGGAGAACCACCAGAAGGCCCGTCCGAGAGCCCGGCGGGCGGCGGTGAGGACGAGTACCGCTCGCTCGTCTTCGACGAGTCGTTCGTGCGCGCTGCCCGGCTGCAGGAATTCTCCGCCCAGGAGCGCATGGGGGACCACGCCCCGGCCGTACGCAGACTGCCCTCCCGGCACCTGCGCCACGGCCCCAAAGCAGTCATCGCCCTGGTGATCCTGATTGCCCTGGCCTTCGGAATGGCCGTCTACACGGGCCTTCGACACCCCTACGAGGCTCCCGTCGGCAAACGGGCCGAGCCGCTGAGATCGACCGTCGTACCCCTGGTTCCCCAGGGCGCCGTACCGGGCGGAACTGCGGACGCCCTCCTTGCGAAGAGCCCGGCAGCACACTTCGAAACAGGTGACGCAGGCATCAATCTGCCGGCGGTCAGACGGACGGACAACTTCTCGGACAGCCAGGTGGCGACCGCCCTGACCACCGCCAAGGACTATCTCGTCGCCTCCTCGCTCGACCCCGACGTGCTCACCGGCGCAGCGGTGCGCCCGGTGGAACTGCTGCTGGATCGGGATCAGACGGTCCAGTTCGAGCAGAGCATGAGCCGGCCGCAGGACGACGGCCGGCATGCCGCGACCGGGTGGCTGGTGCGGTTCGACCCGGCGAAGGTGGTACTGGCCGCTCCGGACATCAAGGTCCGCGGCACCCTGAGCTACGCCGAGGAAGGGTCCGACACGCTGGAGGTGGTGTCGGACCACACCTTCACCTACACGCTCCGCCCGGCCGTCGCAGGGCCCCAACAGGAGGGCAGAGCCTCCCTCTTCACCGTGCGGCGCGAGCTGCACTTCCGCTTCGACCGGGATGACCTGCGGCTGCACCGGCTGGAGCTGCGCACCAGCTACGTCCAGGCCGGACCGCAGGCGTGCCCGGCGGACAGCACCGGCGCGCTGCGGCCGCTGCTCGCCGGGCAGCGCGCCGTCCCCCGCGGCCCTGCGGGCACCGACCCGTACGCGACGGACCGGCCCACGGGTGGGCTCTGCGGAACCCTGGCGATCAGCTCCCCGCCGGCCCCGACTCAGTCCCCGGCCCTTCAGGGTTCCCCGGCTCATCCTGCCTCGCAGAGTCCCCGGAGCCGTTCGTAGCGCCGCCCTTGCCGGCCGAGCTCCCGCCCTGGCCGGTGAACTTGTCGCGGAGCTTGCCGCCCAGGTCCCCGGCGCCCCCCGCTATGTCGCCGACCAGCTTCATCAGCGGGTCCTTGCTGGAGCGCACCGAGTCCGCGTAGTGGGCCGCGGACTCCCGGAAGGAGTCGGTCACCGAGGTGTCCTTGTCCTCGTCGCGCCGCGGGTAGTGACCGTCCATGATCCGCTGGTAGTCCCGGGTCTCCGACCACTTCTTCAGCTCGGCCGCGCGTACCGTGGTGAACGGGTGCGAGCGGGGCAGCAGGTTGAGGATCTTGAGCACAGAGTCGCGCAGATCGCCGCCCTTCTCGTACTCGTCGGCCTGGGCGAGGAAGGCGTCCACATTCATCTCGTGCAGATGATTGCCGCCCGCGATCTTCATCAGACCGCGCATCGAGGCCTTCAGATCCTGGCCGACGAGCAGCCCGGCCCGGTCGGCCGACAGCTCGGACTTGCGGAACCACTCGCGCAGCGCCGTCACGATCGCCATGATCGCGACATTGCCGAGCGGGATCCAGGCGACCTTCAGCGCGATGTTGGTGAGGAACAACAGGATCGTGCGGTACACCGCGTGGCCGGAGAGCGCGTGTCCCACCTCGTGGCCGATGACGGCCCGCATCTCCTCCTCGTCGAGCAGCTCCACCAGCCCCGTCGTCACCACGATGATCGGCTCGTCGAGGCCGATGCACATGGCGTTGGGCTGCGGGTCCTGGTTGACGTACATCGGTGGGACCTTTTCCAGGTCCAGGATGTAACAGGCGTCCCGAAGCATGTCGTTGAGATGGGCGAACTGGGCGTCGCTCACCCGGACGGAGTCGGAGAGGAAGAGCAGTCGCAGACTGCGCTCGGGCAGCAGGCCACTCAGAGTCTTGAACACGGTGTCGAAACCGCTCAGCTTGCGCAGGGCCACCAGGGCCGAGCGGTCCGCCGGGTGTTCGTAGGCCCGGGACGAGATGCCCGCGAAACGCCTGCGCTGCCTGCTCGGCACGTTCTCGTGGCTGTCGTGGCTGCGGTCGGTCATGAATGGGCCCCCTGTTCGTACGAGATGTCGCTCGCCCCCTGACAGATCCCAGCCTAGGTGCTGGGGCTACGGTGTGCGGGGGGCTGTGGATAACTGAGGAGACGCCCGACATGCCGCAAACCGTTGCTCTGCTCGCCGCCGCGTCCGAAGAGCAGGGGCCCGGCAACACGCTTCGCCTCGTGCTGCTCGCCTCGCTCGTCGGCGCCGTGCTGCTCGCCTGGTTCCTGCTCCGCGGATACCGCAACGACGACAACGACTGAGTCGGCGTGAGCGTGCCCGGGGCTCCCGCATACGATGTGCGCGATGTCTTCCTTCCGACTCCCGATCGATAGGTCCTGCCGAAGATGAGCCTCACGAGCACCGCGCACCAGCTGGTCACTCTCGCCTCCGAGGGCGGCGAGCAGGGTGGCAACCACGAAAGCCTCAGCCCGTATCTCACCGGGGGCGGTGCGTTCGTCGCGCTGATGCTCCTGCTCTGGATCACCACTCGCTTCAACCGCGACCGCTGAGGCGAAGGCGTACAGCTGTGCCAGTAGGCTCTGCACGCATGGGAGAGCAGGAAGTGCCTACCGGCCGCGGAAAGCGCCGAATCGGCGTGATGGGCGGGACGTTTGACCCGATTCATCATGGACACCTGGTGGCGGCCAGCGAAGTGGCCGCCCAGTTCCACCTCGACGAGGTGATCTTCGTTCCGACCGGGCAGCCGTGGCAGAAGAGCCACAAGCACGTCTCCCCGGCCGAAGACCGTTATCTGATGACCGTCATCGCGACGGCGTCCAACCCTCAGTTCTCCGTCAGCCGGAGCGACATCGACCGCAGCGGGCCCACGTACACCATCGATACGCTGCGGGACCTGCGCGCGATCCACGGCGATGCGGACCTCTTCTTCATCACCGGTGCCGACGCGCTCTCCCAGATCCTCACCTGGCGGGACGCCGACGAACTGTTCTCGCTCGCCCACTTCATCGGTGTGACGCGGCCGGGGCACGTGCTCACGGACCCCGGGCTGCCGGAGGGCGGGGTCTCCCTCGTGGAGGTTCCTGCACTCGCGATCTCGTCCACGGACTGCCGTGAGAGGGTCGCGCAGGGGGATCCGGTCTGGTACTTGGTGCCGGACGGTGTGGTCCGCTACATCGACAAGCGCCAGCTGTACCGCGGCGAATGAGCGACGCAGAGGGGCACCGGTGAACGACCGACAGAACCCGTACGACCCGTACTACCAGCAGCAGCCGCAGATCATCGGCTACGACGAGTACGGGCAGCCGGTGTACCAGCAGCCGCAGCAGGTCGAGCCGCAGGCGTACGACCCGTACGCGCCGCAGGCCCAGCAGCCTCAGCAGGCCGGTCAGGGGTACGGCTACGACCCGTACGCCCAGCTCCAGACCCATCCGCAGCAGCCGCAGGCGTACGACCCGTATGCGCCCCAGCAGCCCCAACAGCAGGCATACGTCGGCTACGACGCATACGGCTACGACACCGGCGGGCAGCCCGCCGGTGTCGACACCGCCCAGCAGTGGAACATCCCGCAGCAGGCTGCCGCACAGCCGTCCCCGCCCGTGCCCGCTGCGGCCGAGCCGGAACCCGCGCCCGCGCCCGTGCCGGACGCCGGGGCGGAGCCGGACGCGGCCGTTCCCGGGCAGCGCCGCGCCGACCGCGACTACCGCACCGAGCAGTTCTCCTTCATCGAGGAGCCCGACGAGGACTCCGAAGACGTCATCGACTGGCTGAAGTTCACCGAGAGCCGCAGTGAGCGGCGCGAGGAGGCACGGCGTCGCGGCCGCAACCGCATGGTCGCGCTCATAGTCGTGGTGGCCCTGGTCGTGGTCGGCGGTGTCGGCTACCTCTGGTCCGCCGGAATGATCCCGGGTCTGTCCGGCTCGGACAAGGACAGCACGGCGTCGACGGGCCCGCAGAAGCGGGACGTCATCGTGGTCCATCTGCACAACACCAAGCAGGGCGGCACCTCCACGGCGCTGCTCGTCGACAATGTGACGACCAAACAGGGCACCACGGTCCTGCTCCCCAACTCGCTCGCGGTCGCCGACGAGGACGGCAAGGCGACGACCCTCGGCAAGTCCGTCAAGGACGACGGCACCACCGGCACCCGCGAGTCCATCGGCACGCTGCTCGGCACCGACATCAGCGGCACATGGCGGCTCGACACCCCGTACCTGGAGACCCTTGTCGACCTGGTCGGCAGCATCGAGGTCGACACCGACACCGATGTGCCGGACCAGAAGAAGGATGCCGCCCCCCTGGTGAAGAAGGGCGAGGCACAGACCCTGAGCGGCCGGATGGCCGTCGCGTATGCCACCTACCGGGGGCCTGGCGAGGACGAGACGAAGCAGCTCACGCGGTTCGGGGAGGTCATGCGCGGCGTGCTGCGGAAGATCTCGGACGACCCGAAGGCCGCCACGGTCACCGTGCAGACGCTGGCGCAGATCCTCGACCCCTCGCTTCCTGAGAAGGACCTGGGAGCCTCCCTGGCGAAGCTCGCCCAGCACGCCAAGATGGGCGACTACAAGACGACAGTGCTGCCGGTCCAGGCCGACGGATCACTCACCGACGCCGCCACCGAGAGCGTCGTCAAGGACATCCTGGGCGGCTCGGTCAAGGCTCCGGGCGCCGGCGCGGACGCACCGGTGCGGGTCGGCGTCAAGAACGCCACCGGGGACACGGACGGCACGGGGTCCGCGCAGGTCAAGCTGGTCAACGGCGGCTACACCTTCGTCGGCGGCGGAACGGCCGAGACCGTGGCGCTGTCCGAGGTCGTCTACAGGAGCGCGGCGGACAAGGAGAAGGCGACGCAGGTCGCCAAGACCCTGGGCCTGCCGACGGAGGCGGTGAAACAGGGCAAGCCCGCCGCGAACGCGGATGTGTCCGTTCTGCTCGGCCAGGACTACAAGATCAAGTGACCCGCGTCCGGCCGCCCGGATGATGTCGATTCGATCTTCGGACAATCGCTGCGTGGGCTGTCGGCGGTCCGTGAGACCCTAGAGGTTGATCTGACCGCCGACGAAAGCCTGCATGTGACCGCCACGGACCGCTCCATCGAGCTCATCAATGCCGCCGCCCAGGCGGCCGCCGACCGGCTCGCGCACGACATCATCGCGTACGACGTCAGCGACGTGCTGTCGATCACGGACGCCTTCCTGCTGGCCTCGGCCCCCAACGACCGCCAGGTCAAGTCGATCGTCGACGAGATCGAGGAGCGGCTCCAGAAGGAGCTCGGCGCCAAGCCGGTACGCCGCGAGGGCGACCGCGACGCGCGCTGGATCCTCCTCGACTACGTCGACGTCGTCATCCACGTCCAGCACAGCGAGGAGCGTGTCTTCTACGCGCTGGAGCGCCTCTGGAAGGACTGCCCCGAGATCCCGCTTCCCGAGGATGCCGTCAAGACCCGCGGCAGGGCCGAGGAGCACGCCCGGCTCACCGGCAGCACGGAAGGTGAGCAGAGCTGAACGGCAGCCCGAGCGGCAGGGGCCGCAGGATCGTCCTCTGGCGCCACGGCCAGACTGCCTGGAACCTGGAGCGCAGGTTCCAGGGCTCCACGGACATCGCGCTCACCGAGGCCGGAGTCGGACAGGCCCGGCGGGCCGCCCGGCTGCTGGCCTCACTGAAGCCGGACGCGATCGTCGCCTCGGACCTGCAGCGGGCGACGGCCACCGCCGCCGAGCTCGCCGCGATCACCGGCCTCGAAGTCGCGCACGACGCGGGACTGCGCGAGACCTACGCGGGCGCCTGGCAGGGCCTCACCCACGAGGAGATCATCGGGCAGTACGGCGAGCAGTACGCCGCGTGGAAGCGCGGCGAGGCCGTACGGCGCGGCGGCGGTGAGCTGGAGACCGAGGTTGCCGACCGGGCTGCCCCGGTCGTGCTCGGACACGCCGACAAGCTGCCCGAGAACGGCACGCTCGTCGTGGTCAGCCACGGCGGCACCATCCGCACCACCATCGGCCGCCTGCTGGGCCTGGAGGCGCATCACTGGGAAGGGCTCGGCGGGCTCTCCAACTGCTGCTGGTCGGTGCTGGGCGAGGGCGCGCGAGGCTGGCGCCTGCTGGAGCACAACGCCGGCACACTGCCCGAGCCGGTGCTCGGCGACGACACCTGAAGGCTGTCCGGCGGACGCCGGTCGGACGGCCCGAGGGGCCTCCCGGCCGGATTTCACTTTCTGGCAGGTCACAGGCTAAAGTTCTTCTTGTTCGCAGCGCGGAAACGCAAGAAACACAGTGAACAATGGGGCTATAGCTCAGTTGGTAGAGCGCCTGCATGGCATGCAGGAGGTCAGGAGTTCAATTCTCCTTAGCTCCACATCAAGATCCCGTCCCCGACAGGGGGCGGGATCTTTGCGTTCAGCCTTCACGGCATCGCCGCAACGCGGCCACGCGGACTCGCCCGTGTGGCGCTCGTACGCGCCCCGCAGCGTGGCCACCATGATCGGCAACTCCTGCGTACGGCGGACGACGGGGCAGGCCTCCTCGGACGCTGTGAACAGCGTCCACAGCACGTTGCGTATCCCGTTCCCGCGATCTCGGGACGGCGAACAGGTCGCGAACTCGGTTCCTCCGGCGCCGGGTTGCAGCTCGTCGTGGCCGGTTACACCATCACGTACGCGGTGCTGCTCATCACCGGCGTCAGGCTCGCGGCCCGGGCCCGCGGGCTCGACCCGCCGGGGCTGTTGCTGCTCGCCGCCGCCGCCGTCACCCTGCTCACCGTCCCCCTGGTGCTCGGGCAGGAGCTGGGGTGGCGGCCTGGTCCCGGGTCTGCCTGGCCGCCTCCGCAGGGTTCTTCGCCGGTTTCGCCGGATACGAGTCACGGCTGGCCGCGCGCGGTGGTGCGCCCCTGATCGTGCCCGGGTTACTGCGCGTTCCCGGCATCGCCCGAGCGGCGCTGCGCATTCTTCTGGTGACGGCGATCAACGCGGGCTTCCTTTTTTGCGATGACGCTGCACGTCCAGGGAGGCCTGGGATACTCGCCGTTGCGTGCGGGGCTGATGTTCGCGCCGACCGCGTTGGTGTTCGGTGTGGCCGGACTGACCTGGCGACGGTGGCCCGCCCGGCTCCAAGGAGCTCTGGTGCCGGGCGGGTTCGTGCTCGTGGCCGCCGCCTCCGTGGCTGTCGGGCTGCTGATGCGCGGCGGCAGCAACGGCGGGCCCGCGCTGTATGCGGCCTTCGCGGTAATGGGTGTCGGGATGGCGCTGGGCTTCAGACCCACCCTCACGAGGGCGTTGGCGGACGTACGTCCCAAGGACGCGGCCGACGCGAGCGGCGTACTGGTGACGGTCACCCAGCTCGGTCAGCTGACCGGGGTCGCCGCGTTCGGCACGCTCTACCTCAACCACCTTGACGCACAAGGGGCGCAGGGGTTGGGGCACGCGTTGTGGGTATGCGCCCTCGCGCTCCTCGTTGCCGCGACGGCAGGGGCTGCGGCGGGTCTCGTACGGCGTCGGTGAACGGCCGGAACTCCAGCGGGCTTCCCCTCTTGCGGGGTCATGGCAGAATCGGAGCGCCGGAGGGGGCGACGGACCGAACGGGAGGGAGCACGCGATGCCTGCGAGCCGCCACGAGGTCCCGGACCTGCCCCTTGTTCCCGGATTCCCTGCGACTCGTGGCCGAAGCCGGAGCTGACCCATGGGTGCACACAGGCGGAAATGCGACTGGTGCGGCAGCGGCACGCCCATCGTCAGGGACATGGATCCGATCAATCCGGAGTACCAGTACTGGTGCGAGGAGTGTGCGCGGGCGCTGGTCATAAAGGGCGACCCGATCGAGACCTACCGGGAGCTGGAGGGGGAGCCGATCTACGGGCGGCTGCTGGAGGAGCACTGTACGCTCAAGCGCTTCTACTCCTTCGCCACGGCTTGACTCCCTCCGGCACCGACACGCTGTCGCAAAATCGGTCAAATCGGCACGGCGGGGAATCGATTTGGTGGACCGGTGGGGTCACCGGTAATGTTCTCGATGTCGCCAGGGAGACCGGGCGGAAAGCAGCAAGGGGCTATAGCTCAGTTGGTAGAGCGCCTGCATGGCATGCAGGAGGTCAGGAGTTCAATTCTCCTTAGCTCCACAGTGAAGAACGAGAAGCGGGTCACCCACGCAGGGGTGACCCGCTTCTCGTTCTGTGCGGGCACGTCGGCGCCCCTGGCCTGCCGCCATTCCACCTGCGGGAAGCCGGGAGGGCGCCGTGCGGTCGCCTCATCGCCCTGTCCGCGGTTCGGCCGCGCCCGGCCCGGTTCCGGGCCTGTGCGGTACCCTGACGCCATGCATGCCGTACGCCTTCTGCTTAGCGAGCCGCGCTGATCAGTCCCGACCGGTGAGAATGCCTGGTCGGAATCAGCGCGGCGTCCCCTCCTGTGCGAGGGGTTTTTTCGTTTCCGTAGACGCGTGTCCGTAGACATGGGCGCCGGCAGATGACGATCGATGGAGCTTTGAGGATCATGAGCGAGACGACTTCCGCAGCCGAGACGGCTGCGCCGCACCGCTACACGGCGGCGATGGCCGCCGACATCGAGGCACGCTGGCAGGACTTCTGGGACGCCGAGGGCACGTACGAGGCGCCGAACCCGAGCGGTGACCTGGCGGGCGATGCGGAGCTGGCCGCCAGGCCGAAGAAGTTCATCATGGACATGTTCCCGTACCCCTCGGGTGCGGGCCTGCACGTCGGCCACCCGCTGGGCTACATCGCCACCGATGTCTTCGCCCGCCACCAGCGGATGACCGGGCACAACGTGCTGCACACCCTGGGCTTCGACGCCTTCGGCCTGCCCGCGGAGCAGTACGCGGTACAGACCGGCACGCACCCGCGGGCCTCCACCGAGGCCAACATCGAGAACATGACCGCTCAGCTGCGCCGACTGGGCCTGGGGCACGACAAGCGCCGCTCGTTCGCCACGATCGAGTCGGAGTACTACAAGTGGACCCAGTGGATCTTCCTGCAGATCTTCAACTCCTGGTACGACACCGAGGCCGACCGGGCCCGCCCGATCGCCGAGCTGGTCGCACAGTTCGAGAGCGGCGCACGCCCGACCCCGGACGGCCGTGACTGGAGCGCGCTGAGCGCCGTCGAGCGCGCCGACATCCTGGGCGAGTACCGCCTGGCGTACGCCTCCGATGCGCCCGTCAACTGGTCGCCCGGCCTGGGCACCGTGCTGGCCAACGAAGAGGTGACGGCCGACGGCCGCTCCGAGCGCGGCAACTTCCCCGTCTTCAAGGCCAAGCTGCGCCAGTGGAACATGCGCATCACCGCCTACGCCGACCGGCTGCTGAACGACCTGGACGGGCTGGACTGGCCCGAGGCCATCAAGCTGCAGCAGCGCAACTGGATCGGGCGCTCCGAGGGCGCCCGCGTCGACTTCCCGGTCGACGGCGCCGGCAGCATCACCGTCTTCACCACCCGCCAGGACACCCTGTTCGGTGCCACCTACATGGTGCTGGCACCCGAGCACGAGCTGGTCGAGCAGATCACTCCGGCCGCATGGCCCGAGGACACCCACGCGGTGTGGACCGGCGGATACGCCTCCCCGGCCGAGGCCGTCGCCGCCTACCGCAAGCTGGCCGCCGCCAAGTCCGACGTGGAGCGGCAGGCCGAGGCCAAGGACAAGACCGGTGTCTTCACCGGTGCGTACGCGACCAACCCGGTCAGCGGCGAGAAGGTTCCCGTCTTCATCGCCGACTACGTCCTGATGGGTTACGGCACCGGCGCGATCATGGCCGTACCGGCGCACGACACGCGCGACTTTGCCTTCGCGCGCGCCTTCGAGCTGCCGATGCGCTGTGTCGTCGAGCCGTCGGACGACCGCGGCACGGACCCCTCGACCTGGGACGACGCCTTCGGCTCGTACGACGCGAAGCTGGTCAACTCCGCCAATGACGAGGTCTCGCTGGACGGTCTGGGCGTCGTCGACGCCAAGGCGAAGATCACCGAGTGGCTGACGGCACACGGCGTCGGCGAGGGCACCGTCAACTTCCGGCTGCGTGACTGGCTGTTCAGCCGCCAGCGCTACTGGGGCGAGCCCTTCCCGATCGTCTACGACGAGGACGGCGTCGCCCACCCGCTGCCCGAGTCGATGCTGCCCCTGGAGCTGCCGGAGGTCGACGACTACTCGCCGCGCACCTTCGACCCCGATGACGCCGACACCCAGCCCGAGACCCCGCTGTCCCGGAACGCCGAGTGGGTCAACGTCACCCTGGACCTGGGCGACGGCCCCAAGAAGTACCGCCGCGAGACCAACACCATGCCCAACTGGGCGGGCTCCTGCTGGTACGAGCTGCGCTACCTGGACCCGAACAACGACCGGGAGCTGGTCGACCCGGCGATCGAGCAGTACTGGATGGGCCCGCGCGAGGGGCAGCCGACCGGCGGTGTCGACCTGTACGTCGGCGGCGCCGAGCACGCCGTCCTGCACCTGCTGTACGCCCGATTCTGGTCCAAGGTGCTGCACGACCTGGGATACATCTCGTCCGCCGAGCCGTTCCACAAGCTGTACAACCAGGGCATGATCCAGGCATTCGTCTACCGCGACGGCCGCGGCATCGCGGTCCCGGCGGCCGAGGTCGAGGAGCGCGACGGAAAGTTCTACTACCAGGGCGAGAAGGTCAGCCGCGTCCTGGGCAAGATGGGCAAGTCCCTGAAGAACGCCGTCACGCCGGACGAGATCTGCGCCGAGTACGGGGCGGACACGCTGCGCCTGTACGAGATGGCGATGGGCCCGCTGGACGTGTCGCGGCCCTGGGACACGCGCGCCGTCGTCGGCCAGTACCGGCTGCTGCAGCGGCTGTGGCGCAACGTCGTCGACGAGGAGACCGGTGCGGTCACCGTGGTCGACACGGAGCCGGGCGAGGAGACGCTGCGTGCGCTGCACAAGGCGATCGACGGGGTCGGCCAGGACATGGCCGGAATGCGCTTCAACACGGCAATCGCCAAGGTCACCGAGCTGAACAACCACCTGACCAAGGCGGGCGGCCCGCTGTCCCGGTCCGTCGCCGAGTCGCTGGTGCTGCTGGTGGCGCCGCTGGCCCCGCACATCGCCGAGGAGCTGTGGCGCCGACTGGGTCACGCCGACTCGGTCGTGCACCAGGACTTCCCGGTCGCCGACCCGGCCTACGTCGTGGACGAGACCGTGACCTGCGTCGTGCAGGTCAAGGGCAAGGTCAAGGCGCGCCTGGAGATCTCCCCGTCGATCACGGACGAGGAGCTGGAGGCGCTGGCCCTGGCCGATCCGGCCGTGGTGGCGGCGCTGGACGGCGCCGGCATCCGCAAGGTGATCGTGCGGGCACCGAAACTGGTCAACATCGTTCCGGCGTGATGACACGGCGTCCCACGTGAGGCGGTGACCGCGCCGCGCGATCGGGTGGGGGCATTCCCCTACGGGCAGGTTGGGGGTTCCGAAGGAACCCTCGGCCTGCCCTTTCCGTTTACGGTGGAGGGGCTGGCACCGGCAGCCGAAACGACATCCGAGGGGCGCTCATGGAAGCCGTGATCCTGATTCTGGGGTTGCTCTTTTTCGCCTTCGTGGCCCTGGGCGTGTACGTGAGCGTCAAAGCCATCGGCGCGGCGAAGCGCGGTGTGGACCGTACGATCACGCAGGCGCGGCGCACCGTCGAGGAGACCACGCTGCGGGCGAAGAGCTACGGCCAGGCGGGCGTGGGCGGAGAGCTGGCGCAGCTGCGGCTGGCACTGCGCACGTCCATGCGGGCCACACAGGAGGCGCTCCGGGCGGGAGCCGCCGAGGACGCCTCGCTCTCGGAGTCGCTGGGCCTCTTCCAGCGGCTGAGCGTGCACGGGCGGGAGCTGGACGAAGAGCTGAAGAAACTGGAGCGTGATCCCGACCGGGCGACCGTCGCCTCGCTGCTGCCGAGCCTGAAGCAGCGTACGGAGCGGATCACGCACTCGGCGGACTCGCTGCGGTGGGCCGCGCGGGACAGGGCACGGCAGTTCACCGACGACGATCTGGACGCGCTGAACGCACAGATCGACGTGGAGGCCGGAGCGCTTCGGCACTGGACGGTGGAGACGGACGAGCCACAGGGAAACGGACAGGGGCAGGCACAGGCACAGGAGAGGGGGCAGAGGAGCGGGCCCGCCGACGGGGCGGCCCGGGCGATCCCGGCTCCGGACCCGCGGCAGACCGGATACCCGTGGCAGAAGACGACCCGGCCCGAAACGACGAACTGAGGCGTTCGACCACCGGCGGCGACAGGATGCGGTCCGAAGAGGTCAGGAGAGATCATTCTGCCTGGGTTGGACTGCCGGGACACGGACTCGCCAGGTAACCTCCCGCTCATGTCCCGCCATGTCGCGATCGTCACCGATTCCACGGCCTACCTGCCGCCCGAGACGATGGAGCGGCACGGCATCACCGCGGTGCCGCTGACCGTCGTCCTCGGTGATCAGGCTCTGGAGGACGGCACCGAGATCTCGGCCCGTTCCCTCGCGGTGGCGCTCCAGAAGCGTCGCCCCGTGACCACGTCCCGGCCGAGTCCGGAGGTGTTCGCCGCTGCGTACCGTGCGGCGGCCGAGGCCGGAGCGACCGGCATCGTCTCGCTGCACCTCTCGGCCGAGATCTCGGGTACGTACGACGCCGCTCTGCTCGCGGCGAAGGACGCGCCGGTTCCGGTCCGGGTGGTGGACACCGGGATGGTCGCCATGGCCCTCGGGTTCTGCGCCCTGGCGTCGGCGGAGACGGCGGAGGCGGGCGGAAGCCTGGACGAGGCGGTCGCGGCCGCGGAGAAGCGGGCCGCGGACACCTCCGCGTACTTCTACGTCGACACGCTGGACTATCTGCGTCGCGGCGGCCGTATCGGGGCCGCGCAGGCGCTGCTGGGCTCGGCGCTCGCCGTGAAGCCGCTGCTCCAGCTCGACGGCGGCCGTATCGAACTGCTGGAGAAGGTACGGACGGCCTCGAAGGCCATCGCGCGCCTGGAGGAGATCGTCGCGGAACGGGCGGGCAGCGGCCGTGTGGACATCGCCGTGCACCACCTGGCGGCACCCGAGCGGGCCGAGCGGCTCGCCGAGCGGCTGTGCGAACGGGTGCCGGGCCTGGTCGATCTGCATGTGAGCGAGGTGGGCGCGGTGATCGGTGCGCACACCGGGCCCGGTCTGCTCGGGGCAGTGGTCTCGCCGCACTGACCCAGGGCGGGCAGCTCTGCCGGTCTCTTGTGCGTCACTCCTGGGGGTGGCCGAGATATCCACAACTGGTCGGTTGTCCACCGGAATTGGGGCTGCTCAGCGGGTTCGGGCAGATGTGCCTACCGTCGTGAGGCATGACTTCCCGATCACCTCGTGCAACCAGCGGCAGCGGCCCCGGGCGCGTCCCGGCCTCGGACGTGCGTATTCGCAGTGGCCCCGGTCGGCGACGGTCGTTGTCGCGCGGGCAGGCGGACGCCGTGGCCGCGGCTGCGCGCCGACGGGCGGACGCCCTCATGACAGGTGCGTACGGCGGACGGGTCGCGAGGCCCGTGCTGGGGGTGGCCCCGGCTCCGGCTCCCGCCCGGGCTCCGGTCCCGGCGCCGCCCTCGTCTTCGGCCTCGGCTCAAGCACTGAGCCCGAGCCCGAGCCCGAGTCAGGCTTCGGGCGTGTCGGGGCGGTGGCGGGAGCGGCTGGTTCCCGCGCTGCGGGAACGCATTCCGGTCTGGTTGCAGCTCAGATGCGGTCTGGAGCCAAAGACCCTTGCCGCGCTGGCCGTTGTCCTGGTCGCGGCCGGAGTCCTTGCCGCGATGCACTTCTGGTCCGCGCGCCCGCACTCCGTGCACGCGCCCGATCCGGTGGACGAGACCGCGCACGCCCGGACATCGCCCCCGGCGTCACCGGACGCTGTCGAAGCGCCGGAGCCGTCACCGGGACCACCGCCCGTGACAGGGACTGGCGGACACGTCGTCGTCGACGTGAGCGGAAAGGTGCGAAGGCCCGGCATCCGTCAACTGCCCTCCGGAGCACGGGTCGCCGATGCGTTGCGCGCGGCGGGCGGAGCCCGGGACGGAGTCGATCTCACCGGACTCAACCGGGCACGGGTGCTCATGGACGGAGAGCAGATCGTGGTGGGCGCCCCACCCGGCCCCGCAGCCGTCGGCGGACCGGTCGGAGCCGCGTCGGGCGGCGGCGGGAGCGCCCCGGCCGGCCCGGTCGGCCTCAACACCGCGACCGTCGAACAACTGGACACGCTGCCCGGGGTCGGCCCGGTCCTCGCCCAGCACATCGTCGACTACCGCACCCAGCACGGAGGTTTCCGGTCCGTCGACGAGCTGCGTGAGGTCAACGGGATCGGTGACCGACGGTTCGCCGACCTCCGGCCGCTGGTGGGGCCATGAGCGGCCGGGACGTCCACGCGGCGTCGGGCCGTCGGCTCGGCGCCTCCGATCCGCGGCAGGAGGGTCCGCTCGATCTGCGCCTGGTCCCGCCGGCCATGGCTGCCTGGGCCGGAGCCGCGTTGGCACTGAGCGTGCCGGGGCGGTGGACCACCACGGGCGTGATGCTCTGCGTGGGGTCGGCCATGATGCTCCTGGCCATGTCGGGAGCCTCGGCAACCCGGGCACTGCGCAGGGCGGCCGAGGGCGAAGGGGAGGGCGAGGGAAGGGCAAGGGGCGAGGCTGGGACACGCGGTCGGCGGCGGCCCCGGGCCACGGCGACCGCCACCGCCGCGGCCCTGCTCTGCGCGGCGGCGGGGGCCGCATCGGCCGGGTTGCACAGCGCGGACGTACGAGAGGGCCCGGTCCACGCGCTGGCCCAGCGGTTCGCGAGGGTCGAGGCGGAGGTGACCGTGACGTCCGACGCCCGGCAGACCCGGCCCCGGGTGCACGGCGACCGCAGCACGCCCGCATCCCTCCTCGTGGATGCCGAGATCACACGGCTGACCGGCCCCGACGGCGCGGTCACCAGGCTGAGTACGCCCGTGCTGCTGATCGTCTCGCCCGGCGGCCCGACGGGGCGGTGGCGGCAGTTGCTCCCCTCCACACATCTGCGCGTCGGCGGCCGGCTGGCGCCGCCGCTGCACAACGGGGAGCGCAGCGCCGCAGTACTGCGCCCCGAGGACAAGGGTCCGCCTCGCATCATCGGGCCCCCTTCCTTCCTCCAGCGCACGGCAGGCGCGTTGCGCGGTGGTCTGCGGCAGGCGACCGAGCGGCTCGAACCCGATGCGCGGGCACTTCTGCCGGGCCTGGTGGTCGGCGACACCTCACGGGTCACCCCCGAGCTGCACGAGGCGTTCAAGGCTGCCGACCTCACCCACCTGATGGCGGTCTCCGGTGCCAACCTGGCGATCCTGCTCGTCCTCCTCATCGGACCACCGGGCACGGCGCTGCGCGCCGAACGCCGGGGAATCGCACCCCGGTTGGGGATCCCGCTGCGGTTGACGGCGCTACTCGGCGGCGGGCTCACCCTTGCCTTCGTCGTCGTCTGCCGACCCGAGCCGAGCGTCCTGCGGGCAGCCGCCTGCGGGCTGATCACCCTGCTCGCCATCGGCACGGGGCGGCGTAGATCGCTGATTCCCGCGCTGGCCGCCGCCGTGCTGCTACTGGTGCTCTACGACCCGTGGATGGCGCGCAGTTACGGATTCGTCCTCTCCGTGCTCGCCACCGGCGCCCTGCTGACCATCGCCCCGAAGTGGAGCGACGCATTGCAACGGCGAGGAGTTCCGCCCCGGCTCGCCGAGGCGCTGGCCGCGGCGGCCGCCGCGCAGGCGGTGTGTGCGCCGGTCGTCGTGCTGCTTGCCTCCCGGGTCAGTCTGGTGGCGGTCCCGTGCAATCTGCTGGCCGAGCTCGCGGTGGCACCGGCCACCGTCCTCGGGTTCGCCACGCTCGCCCTGGCGCCGGTGGCCATGCCGGTGGCGGAGCTGATCGCCCGGATCGCGGGATGGCCGACCGGGTGGATCGCCACGGTGGCCCGCACCGGGGCGGCCCTGCCCGGAGCGGAGATCGACTGGCCCGACGGCGGGAAGGGGGCGGTGCTGCTCGCCGTGCTGACCGCTCTGGTGGTGATCTTCGCCCGTCGGATCGTGCGCCATCCCTGGGTCTGTTCGGCCGCCGCGCTGCTGCTGGTCCTCGCGGTGCTGCGCCCGGTGCCGCTCACCCGGGTGCTGACCGGGTGGCCGCCGCCCGGCTGGGCGTTCGCGATGTGCGACGTGGGGCAGGGGGACGCCCTGGTGCTGGCTGCGGGGGAGGGGGCGGGGGTGGTCGTCGACGCCGGGCCCGAGCCTTCTCTCGTCGACCGGTGTCTTCACGAGCTCGGCATCACGGAGGTGCCGTTCCTGGTTCTCACACACTTCCACGCAGACCATGTGCGAGGTCTGCCCGGCGTGTTGCGGGGCAGGGCGGTGGGGGCGATCGAGACGACGAGCCTGGACGAACCGCCGGACCAGGTCGCGTTCGTACGGAGGACGGCGGGCGGGGCTCATGTGCCGCTGGTTCGGGCCGTGCCGGGGGAGCGCCGCCGGATCGGGGCGCTCGACTGGAGGGTTCTCTGGCCGGCGAACGCGGGGGCCGGCGGCGCAGCGGCGGACCGGGGCGCCGGGCCCGTACCGCTGGAGCCGAACGATGCCAGTGTCACGCTGTACGTCCGGTCCGGCGGGTTGACCCTGCTGCTTCTGGGAGACCTCGAGCCACCGGCTCAGCAGGGGCTGTTGCACAGGTATCCCGCACTGCCGCGGGTGGACGTGCTCAAGGTCGCCCATCACGGCTCCGCGTACCAGGACCCCGCCCTGCTGCGCAGCGCGCACCCGCGGTTCGCTCTGGTGAGCGTGGGCAGGGACAACCCGTACGGTCACCCGGCCGCGCGTACCGTCGAGGCGCTCAGAGCGGGCGGCGCCGTGGTGCTGCGCACGGACACCGACGGTGCGATCGCCGTGACGGGTGGCGGGCCGGGTGCTGTGCCGGGGCTGCGGGCGGTGAGCCGGTCGTGATCACCCCACCCGAGAGCGATCAATTCGGACCTTCGGTAACACCTCCGTCCAAGCCATTGCGAGCCGCTCTGTTTGCCTCGAACGCCACATTGGTGATCGAATGCATGCTCGTCGGTGGGCCGCTGCTCCGACGGAGACGTCCAGCCGCCGGGCCCCAAGGAACCGTCCCCGGGGAAGGTGGATGATGTTCGGTCGTTGGCTGAATGGCAGGCGAGCGGCGGGGACCGCGCAGGGCGATGCACTTGCCGGACTCGAAATGCCGCGTACTGCCGGACTGCTCAGTTGCCGCGTGCTCGATCCCGTCAACGAGGTCGTGCCCGCCGAGTTCGCGGTCACGGACGGTGCGGGCCGCAAGGTGTTCGGCGGTGAGACGGACCCGTTCGGCAATGTGCTCGCCACCGTCCCGGCCGGTGAGTACCGGTTGGCTGTCACGGCCGAGGGCTTCACTCCGTTCCACGGCTCGGCCACTGTCGTCGAGGGTGGTCACGCCGGCCTCGGCGATGTGACCCTTCAGCTGTCCGTGCCCCCGCAACTGCCTGCTCCGGGTGAGTGGGAGGTCGAGCCGACGCACTCGCAGATCGGCTTCACGGCCCGGCACATCGGACTCGCGCGCATTCACGGCCGGTTCAACACCTTCGCGGGTGCGGTGCGGATCGCCGACCGCATGGAGGACTCGGCCATGCACGTGATCATCGACGCCGCGTCGATCGACACCAACGTCCAGATGCGGGACGACCACCTGCGCTCCAGCGACTTCCTCGACGTCGGGCGCTATCCGACGATGGAGTTCTACAGCGACCGCTTCGTCCACCGGGGCGGCACGCGCTGGGGCGTCACCGGTGCGCTCACCCTGCACGGCGTCAGCCGCACGGTCACGCTCGACACCCAGTACCTCGGCCTCGGCAACGGTCTGGAGGGCGAGACCCGCGCCGCCTGCCGGGCCACCACGGAACTGCACCGCGAGGACTTCACCCTGACCTGGCAGACCATGCTGGCCCGCGGCATCGCGGCCATCGGCTCCAGCATCTCCATCGACATGGACATCCAGATCGTTCCCAAGAGCTGAGCCCCCCGCGCACCCCGGGCGGTCGGCGCCCCTCGCCGGGCGCTCCCTACGGTGCTTCGAGCCACCCCTCGTACTCCGCTGCGAAGGCGTCGAGCGCCGAGGAGTCCAGCCGCCCCGACGGGTCCTCCACGACCACCAGCCACTGGGCGTCCTCGGCATCGTCCTCACCGGCCAGCGCATCGCGTACGAGCTGGGGCTCCTCGGTCACCCCGAAGCGGTCACCGAGCTCTCCGGCCACCTCCTCCGCGGCATCGCGGTCGGGCAGCACCAGCACATGTCTCACATCGCTCACCTGCCCATTCTCCCGTACCGGGTACGCCGCACGGCCCGGTGGCGGCGAGCTCTCCAGCAGGGGCGAGCAGAGGGGAGCGGGGGCCGGGCGGGCGGGGGGAGGGAGTCCGGCGGCTGTCAGTGGTGCATGGGATGCTGGACGGCGATGGCCACCAGAAGGAATTCCGCCGACGACCCGCTCGCCCCCCTCACGCTCGCCGTGGGCCAGGAGGACCTGCTCCTCGACCGCGCCGTGCAACAGGTGGTGGCGGCGGCACGTGCCGCCGACCCCGACACCGATGTCCGCGATCTCACCTCCGACCAGCTCCAGCCCGGCACCCTCGCCGAGCTGACGAGCCCCTCGCTCTTCGCCGAGCGCAAGGTGGTGATCGTGCGCGGTGCGCAGGACCTCTCCGCCGACACGGTCAAGGACGTCAAGGCGTATCTCGGCGATCCGGTCGAGGAGATCACCCTCGTGCTGTTGCATGCGGGCGGCGCCAAGGGCAAGGGCCTGCTGGACGCGGCGCGCAAGGCGGGGGCGCGGGAGGTCGCCTGCCCGAAGACGACCAAGCCGGCCGAGCGACTGTCGTTCGTGCGGTCGGAGTTCCGGGCGCTGGGGCGTTCGGCGACGCCCGAGGCGTGCCAGGCGCTGGTCGACTCCATCGGCAGCGATCTCCGGGAGCTGGCGAGCGCGGTCTCGCAGCTCGTCGCGGATGTGGAGGGCACCATCGACGAGGCGGTCGTCGCCCGTTACTACACGGGCCGCGCCGAGGCGTCGAGCTTCACGGTCGCCGACCGCGCGGTGGAGGGGCGGGCGGCGGAGGCGCTGGAGGCGCTGCGCTGGTCGCTGTCGACGGGAGTGGCGCCGGTGCTGATCACCAGTGCGCTGGCGCAGGGTGTACGGGCGATCGGCAAGCTGTCCTCGGCCCGTGGCGGGCGCCCCGCCGACCTCGCCCGTGAGCTGGGTATGCCGCCGTGGAAGATCGACCGGGTCCGGCAGCAGATGCGCGGCTGGACGCCGGACGGGGTGGCCCTGGCCCTGCGGGCGGTCGCGGAGGCCGACGCGGGGGTCAAGGGCGGTGGGGACGACCCGGAGTACGCCCTGGAGAAGGCTGTGGTCGCGGTCGCGCGGTCGGCACGGTCGGGGCGCTAGTTGTATTGCCCTGTGAGGTTGGGGACGCGGCAGGCAACGTTCGCCCCGCAGCGACGCTAGGCACGCTCTCTCGCCACACCGGACGAAAGCCCGAGTACGTCCAGTACGAGGGCTTCCGTCCGGCATGCCGACAGCACGCACCGGACGCCGCTCCTTGACGGGTGAACATTGGCTGCTGCGGCACTAGGCCAACCGCCGCCGGGGGCCGGGGCCGCTCGCAGGGGCACGTGCGCCGAACACCCGTAGGGGTATGTGTGCCGAGGGCTGCGCAAGGAGCAGGTGCGCGGTGGCCCCCGTCCGCTGGGGCGCATGTGCGCCGAGGGCTGCGCAGGGAACACGCGTGAGGTGCCTTCGCCCGCAGGGGACGTATGCCGAAGGCCCCGGTCCTCGCTCTGGGGAGAGCGGGGCCGGGGCCTCGGTTCACGCTTGGTGCGCCGCACCCGCGTGGCGAACGCAGGTTCGGTGTGCGGCGCGGGGTGCCGGTCAGGAGTGGGAGAGAGGGCCCGCTGAGTCCGTCCCGGCGATCACATCGGAATGCTCAGCCCTGGAGGGAGGCAACCTTGGAGGCCAGCGCCGACTTCTTGTTGGCGGCGGCGTTCTTGTGGATGACACCCTTCGAGACGGCCTTGTCGAGCGCGCGGGAGGCGTCGCGAGCGGCCGAGGTGGCCTTCTCGACGTCACCGGCGGCGGCAGCCTCACGGGCCTTGCGGATAGCGGTCTTGAGCGAGGACTTGACGGCCTTGTTGCGCAGGCGCGCCTTCTCGTTCGTCTTGTTCCGCTTGATCTGGGACTTGATGTTCGCCACGAAAAGAGCCTTTTCAGGTTCGTTGGATCTTCGATGTGCGCCCCACGGCCCAAGAGAGTCGCGAGACACAGCTGTCAACGGTACCAGTCCCGCTCCGACCGGCCCAAACCGGTCTCCGCCCCGCAACCATGGGACCATGGAGGCTACGTATCGATCCGACCGAACCGACATCGACCCGAGACACGGCGTTCGGCGTCTCAAGAATCAGGACCCTGCGTGCCCGCGACTCCTACCAACGTGCCCGAGCCGAGCCGTACCGACCCGGCGCTGATCCGCAACTTCTGCATCATCGCGCACATCGACCACGGCAAGTCGACCCTTGCCGACCGGATGCTCCAGCTGACCGGCGTGGTCGACCAGCGGCAGATGCGCGCTCAGTACCTCGACCGTATGGACATCGAGCGCGAGCGCGGCATCACCATCAAGTCCCAGGCGGTGCGTCTGCCCTGGACGCCCGACACGGGCGAGGGCCAGGGCCGCACCCATGTCCTCAACATGATCGACACCCCGGGCCACGTGGACTTCACCTACGAGGTCTCCCGTTCGCTCGCCGCCTGCGAGGGCACGATCCTGCTGGTCGACGCCGCGCAGGGCATCGAGGCCCAGACGCTGGCCAACCTCTACCTGGCGATGGAGAACGACCTCACCATCGTCCCGGTGCTCAACAAGATCGACCTGCCGGCCGCGCAGCCCGAGAAGTTCTCCGAGGAACTGGCCAACCTCATCGGCTGCCAGCCGGAGGACGTGCTCAAGGTCTCCGCGAAGACCGGCATCGGCGTGGACGCACTGCTCGACCGGGTGGTCAGGGACGTTCCGGCCCCGATCGGCCAGGCGGACGCCCCGGCCCGCGCGATGATCTTCGACTCGGTCTACGACTCCTACCGCGGCGTCGTCACGTACGTCCGTGTCGTCGACGGTCAGCTCAACAAGCGCGAGCGCATCAGAATGATGTCCACCGGCGCCACCCACGAGCTGCTGGAGATCGGGGTCTCCTCCCCGGAGATGACCCCGGCCGACGGCCTCGGCGTGGGCGAGGTCGGCTACATCATCACCGGTGTGAAGGACGTCCGGCAGTCCAAGGTCGGTGACACCATCACCTCCCTGAGCAAGGGTGCGACCGAGGCGCTGGGCGGCTACAAGGACCCCAAGCCGATGGTGTTCTCGGGCCTGTACCCGCTGGACGGATCGGACTACCCGGACCTGCGCGAGGCGCTGGACAAGCTGCAGCTCAACGACGCCGCCCTGGTGTACGAGCCGGAGACCTCCGCGGCCCTCGGCTTCGGCTTCCGCGTCGGCTTCCTCGGACTGCTCCACCTCGACGTGATCCGGGAGCGGCTGGAGCGCGAGTTCGGCCTCGAACTCATCGCCACCGCCCCCAACGTCGTCTACCGCGTCGACATGGAGGACGGCACCGAGCACACCGTCACCAACCCGAGCGAATTCCCCGAGGGCAAGATCGACAAGGTGCACGAGCCCGTCGTGCGCGCCACGGTCCTGGCCCCCAGCGAGTTCATCGGCGCGATCATGGAGCTCTGCCAGAACCGGCGCGGCACCCTGATCGGCATGGACTACCTCTCCGAGGACCGGGTCGAGATCCGCTACACACTGCCGCTCGCCGAGATCGTCTTCGACTTCTTCGACCAGCTGAAGTCCAAGACACGGGGGTACGCCTCGCTCGACTACGAGCCCACCGGCGAGCAGACCGCCCAGCTCGTCAAGGTCGACATCCTGCTCCACGGCGACAAGGTCGACGCCTTCTCCGCGGTCACTCACAAGGACAAGGCGTACGCGTACGGCGTCCGGCTCGTCGCCAAGCTGCGCGAGCTGATCCCGCGGCAGAACTTCGAGGTGCCGATCCAGGCCGCCATCGGTTCCCGGGTCATCGCCCGTGAGACCGTCCGCGCCATCCGCAAGGACGTCCTCGCCAAGTGCTACGGCGGTGACATCTCCCGTAAGCGGAAGCTGCTGGAGAAGCAGAAGGAAGGCAAGAAGCGGATGAAGATGGTCGGCAACGTGGAGGTGCCGCAGGAGGCCTTCATCGCCGTGCTGTCCACGGACGAGTCGGGCGGGGACGGCAAGGGCAAGAAGTAGCCCGCCCCGGCTGCGGCCCCCGCCCCGGCCGCGGCCGTGACCCGGGCTCCGGCTCCGTCCGCTGCCCGGTGGCAGTCCGAACGGGCCCCTGTGTCGCAGTACTTCGCGACACAGGGGCCCGTTTGTTATGAAGCGGCGGCCCGTTGCCTCTTACGCGGTGGACGCGGGCGCTCTACCCTGATCACGGCTTCGTGGTTACTCGCCAGTTAAACAAGCCCCGCGCGGAACAAGCCCGCAGGATTGGCGCCGCAGGATCAAGCACGCAGACACCCGCAGGAACAACAGGAACAAGCAGCAATCAGCAGCCGGTCGTGAAGCACTGCCGCAGGCCCGGAGGACGTCGTGAGCGACACACAGACCTTGATCGAGAACCGACCGCCCTCCGTGGCGAACCTCTTCATCGACCGCGTGGCGGCCACCCCGGACGGGGAGGCCTACCGCTACCCCGTCCCCTCGGCCACCGGCGAGGGACCCGATGAGTGGAAGTCGCTGAGCTGGGCGCAGGCCGCCGAGCGGGTCTACGCCGTCGCGGCAGGGCTCATCGGTCTGGGCGTGCGGCCGGAGGAACGGGTCGCGCTCGCCGCCAGTACGCGGGTGGAATGGATCCTCGTCGACCTCGGCGTGCTGTGCGCGGGTGCCGCCACCACCACGATCTACCCGTCGACCAACGCGGAGGAGTCGGCGTTCATCCTCTCCGACTCCGAGAGCCGGGTGCTGATCGCCGAGGACGCCGCCCAGCTGGCGAAGGCCCGCGAGCGCCGGGCCGAGCTGCCGGACCTCGCCCATGTCGTCGTCATCGACCCCGAGGGCGCCGGACCCGCCGAGGGCGACCCGGAGGGCTGGGTGCTCACCCTCGCCGATCTGGAGGCCCGCGGCGCCGAGTACCTGGCGCAGCACCCCGAGGCCATCAAGGAGCGGGTCGACGCCATCACGGCCGACCAGCTGGCCACCCTGATCTACACCTCGGGCACCACCGGCCGCCCCAAGGGAGTGCGCCTGCCGCACGACAACTGGTCGTACATGGCCAAGGCCACCGTGGCGACCGGCCTCATCACCTCCGACGACGTCCAGTACCTCTGGCTGCCGCTCGCGCACGTCTTCGGCAAGGTCCTCACCTCCGGCCAGATCGAGGTCGGCCACGTCACCGCCGTCGACGGCCGGGTCGACAAGATCATCGAGAATCTGCCGGTGGTCCAGCCGACGTACATGGCCGCCGTGCCCCGGATCTTCGAGAAGGTCTACAACGGCGTCGCCGCCAAGGCGCGGGCCGGCGGCGGGGCCAAGTACAAGATCTTCCAGTGGGCGGCCGGGGTCGCCCGCGAGTACGCGACGGTCTCGCAGGACAATTTCCGGCGCACCGGCACGGCCTCCGTCCCGTTCGCGCTCGCCGCCAAGCACAAGGTCGCCGACACCCTCGTCTTCGCCAAGATCCGTGAGGCCTTCGGCGGTCGGCTGCGCGCCTGTGTCTCCGGCTCCGCCGCGCTCGCCCCCGACATCGGCCTCTTCTTCTCCGGCGCCGGAATCCACATTCTGGAGGGCTACGGCCTCACCGAGTCCAGCGCCGCATCCTTCGTCAACCCGGGCGAGGCCTACCGCACCGGCACCGTCGGCAAGCCGCTCCCCGGCACCGAGGTGCGGATCGCGGACGACGGCGAGATCCTGCTGCGCGGCCCCGGTCTGATGCAGGGTTACCACGGACAGCCGGAGAAGACCGCAGAGGTGCTGGAGTCGGACGGCTGGTTCCACACCGGCGACATCGGCGAGCTGTCCGTGGACGGCTACCTCCGGATCACCGACCGCAAGAAGGACCTGATCAAGACGTCCGGCGGCAAGTACATCGCCCCGGCGGAGGTCGAGGGACAGTTCAAGGCGGTCTGCCCGTTCGTCTCCAACATCCTGGTGCACGGCGCGGACCGTAACTTCTGCACCGCCCTGATCGCCCTCGACGAGCCGACCATCCTCGGCTGGGCCGCCGAGAACGGCCTGGGCGGGAAGCCGTACGCCGAGGTGGTGGCCTCACCGCAGGCCGTCCGGCTCATCGAGGGCTATGTGAAGCGGCTCAACGAGGGGCTGCAGCGCTGGCAGACCATCAAGAAGTTCCGGCTGCTGCCCCGCGATCTCGACATCGAGCACGGCGAGCTGACGCCCAGCCTCAAGCTGAAGCGGCCGGTCGTCGAGCGCGAGTACAAGGGCCTCATCGACGAGATGTACGCAGGGGCCCGCGAAGCCTGAGGGCTGTCCCCACGGTGCTCCTCCCCGCTCATTTTCTCCGCGCACTTCGGCAACTCGTTGCTTATGGGCATGGTCCATCTGTCACTCTGTCGGTGTCGTCAGCGCCGCCCAACGAGAACAGACAGACAGCAACGAGAACAGACAGAGCGAGAACAGGTCAGGAGCTGCACCGTGGGGCCCATTCCCTTGCAGCGGGACATCGTTCAGCGTCCCGGTATTCCCGCAGGCCGTGCGGATGCGCAGCCGGCCGCCCATACGTCACTGCCCGGAAACCTCCTCGCACCCTCCGCGGCCCGCCGGTTCCTGCGGGCCGCGCTCGGCGAGTGGACCGGGCTCGGGCTGCCGGCGGCCGTGGGCTTCAGCGAGCGCGTGGCCGAGGACGCGGAAGTCGTCGTCAGCGAGCTGGTCACCAACGCGGTCGTGCACGCCGGGACCAACGTGGAGCTGCTCGCCCGGCTGGAGGAAGCCACCGAGGACGAGGTCGCGGCCCTGGTGCTGGAGGTCTCGGACCACCATCCGGCCCGCGCCGTGCGCAGCGACCGCCCGGAGTCCGGGAGCGCGGCCGATGTGGCGGAGGGCACCGGCCTCGTCGGTCCCGAAGAGCCCGCCGAGTACGGTCGCGGGCTCCAGCTCGTCGGCACCCTCGCCGAACGCTGGGGCATCACCTACCGCACCGGCCTCAAGACCGTCTGGGCACGGCTCCCCGTGGACGACTGGAACCCCTTCCCGGAACCCGCGGCCGAGCCCGGGTTCCAGCAGGGCCTGCGCGCCGCCGAGCTGCTCGCCCCCACCGCCCGCCGCGCGCTGCGCGACGACGCGGACTGGGCCGGCCGCGGCGCGCTCTCGTTCCTCGCCGAGGCATCGGACCTGCTCGCCGGCCAGCTCGACGAGGACATCGTCGCCGCGCTCTCCGGGCAGTTACTGGTACCCAGGCTCGCCGACTGGTGCGCGATCTGGCTGGAGCCCGAGAACGGCGGACCCTCGGCCGTCCCCCGGCTCGCCAGCATCTGGCACCGGGACGAGGCCGAGACCGGTCAGCTGCGCACCCTGCTGGAGCAGGACCCGATCCGGCTCCCCGAGCGGGTCGGCACCGGGCCCGTCTCCATGCCGTGGCCCGGCGGCGAGGAGGAGGGCGGGGAGACCGAGGAGCGTGCCGCGTCCGCTCTCGCCTACCGGATCACCTCGGGCGGCCGGACCCTCGGCGCCGTACTCCTCGGCCGGGAGGGCCTCGCCCGCGTCCCCGACGAAGTGACCGCGCTCATCGAGGACTTCGTACGCCGGGTCGGCCTCGCCGTCGGCGCCGCCCGCGCCTACACCCGGCAGGCCACCATCAGCCGCATCCTGCAGCGCGCCCTGCTGCCCGGCAAGGTCGCCGACATACCGGGAGTCACCAGCTCGCTGGTGTACGAGCCCAGCGACGACGGCGTCGTCGGCGGTGACTTCTACGACATCTTCCCGTGCCCCGGCGACCGCTGGTGCTTCGTCCTCGGCGACGTGCAGGGCAGCGGCCCCGAGGCCGCCGTCGTCACCGGCCTCGCCCGGCCCTGGCTGCGGCTGCTGGCCCGCGAGGGCTTCGGCGTCGGCGAGGTCCTGGACCGGCTCAACCGGTTGCTCCTCGACGACGCGATGGAGGCCGCCGAGGCGGCCGCGCTCATGGTGGCCGCGGCCGGTGGCCAGCAGACCGCGGACACCGGGCAGTCCCGCTTCCTGTCCCTGCTGTACGGAGAGCTCGTACCGCTGCCCGGCGGCGGCGTGCGCTGCACCCTGGCCAGCGCCGGCCACCCGCTGCCGCTGCTGCTGCGGCCCGACGGTGAGGTACGCCCGGCCGCCGAGCCGCAGATGCTGCTCGGGATCTTCGACGACGTCGCGTACGAGAGCCAGATCTTCGAGCTGGCGCCCGGCGACAGCCTGCTGTGCGTCACGGACGGGGTGACGGAGCGGCGCTCCGGACCGCTGATGTTCGACGACGGCGACGGGCTGGCCCGTGCGCTGGCCGGCTGCACCGGGCTGTCGGCGGACGGGATCGCGGACCGGATCAAGCGGGCGGTGCACGAATTCGCCGAGCGGCCGCCCGACGACGATCTGGCGCTGCTGGTGCTCCAGGCCGGGTGAGGAGACGCGTCGGGGTACGGGCGGCCTCCGTGATCACGGACGTGGCCGGGGGTTCCCCGGCGGCGAGCGACAATGGGCGGTATGCCTTCCGTACTGCCCGATGGTGAACCCGTACCCGACGACGGGGCGCTGCCCCGCCACGCCCTGGAAGGCGCAGCCGGCCGGCCGCTCGGCTTCTACCTGCACGTGCCGTACTGCGCGACCCGCTGCGGCTACTGCGACTTCAACACCTACACCGCCACCGAGCTGCGCGGTTCCGGCGGCGCGCTGGCCTCCCGGGACAACTACGCCGAGCATCTGATCGGCGAGGTCCGCCAGGCCCGCAAGATCCTCGGCGACGATTCGCGCCCGGTCCGCACGGTCTTCGTCGGCGGCGGCACGCCGACCCTGCTGGCGGCCGCGGACCTGGTCCGGATGCTGGGGGCGATCCGTGAGGAGTTCGGCCTCGCGGACGACGCCGAGATCACCACCGAGGCCAACCCGGAGTCCGTCGGCCCGGCATACCTCGCCGAGCTGCGGGAGGGCGGCTTCAACCGGATCTCGTTCGGGATGCAGAGCGCCCGGCAGCACGTGCTGAAGATCCTCGACCGTACGCATACGCCGGGGCGGCCCGAGGCGTGTGTCGCCGAGGCCCGGGAGGCGGGCTTCGAGCACGTCAACCTCGACCTGATCTACGGCACGCCCGGGGAGTCGGACGACGACTGGCGGGCTTCGCTGGACGCGGCGATCGGCGCGGGGCCGGACCATGTCTCGGCGTACGCGCTGATCGTCGAGGAGGGGACGCAGCTGGCGCGGCGGATCCGCCGCGGCGAGGTCCCGATGACGGACGACGACGTCCACGCCGACCGCTATCTGATCGCCGACGAAGCGATGGCCGCGGCGGGCTTCTCCTGGTACGAGGTGTCGAACTGGGCCCGCACACCCGAGGGCCGGTGCCTGCACAACGAGCTGTACTGGCGCGGGGCCGACTGGTGGGGCGCCGGGCCCGGGGCGCACAGCCATGTCGGCGGGGTGCGCTGGTGGAATGTGAAGCATCCGGGGGCGTACGCGCAGGCGCTGGCCGAGGGGCGGTCGCCGGGCGCGGGGCGCGAGATCCTCTCCTCGGAGGACCGGCGGGTCGAGCGGATTCTGCTGGAGCTCCGGCTCGCCGACGGCTGCCCGCTGTCGCTGCTCGCCCCGGCCGGGCTGGCCGCGTCCCGCCGCGCCCTGGCGGACGGGCTGCTGGAGCGCGGGCCGTTCGAGCAGGGGCGGGCGGTGCTGACGTTGCGGGGGCGGTTGCTGGCGGATGCCGTGGTGCGGGATCTGGTGGACTGAGAGCGGGGCGGGGCCGCGCCGGAGGGGCGCTACTCCGGCGCTGTCACGAAGTCGATCAGGTGTTCCACCGAACCCAGCAGTGACGGTTCCAGGTCGTGGTACGAGCGGACCGTGGACAGGATGCGCTGCCAGGCCGCGCCGGTGTTCTCCGGCCAGCCCAGCGCGCGGCACACGCCCGTCTTCCAGTCCTGGCCGCGCGGTACCGCCGGCCAGGCCGTGATGCCCACGGAGGACGGCTTCACCGCCGCCCACACGTCGATGTAGGGGTGGCCCACCACCAGCACGTTCGCGTCCGACACCTGGGCCGCGATCCGGGACTCCTTGGAGCCGGGGACCAGATGGTCGACCAGGACGCCCAGCCTGGCGTCGGGGCCGGGGGAGAACTCGCGCACGATGGCCGGGAGGTCGTCGATGCCCTCCAGATACTCGACGACCACGCCCTCGATCCGCAGGTCGTCGCCCCAGACCCGCTCGACCAGCTCCGCGTCGTGCCGGCCCTCCACATAGATCCGGCCCGCCCGTGCGACCCGGGCGCGCGCCCCGGGGACCGCGATCGAACCCGAGGCCGTACGCGCGGGGCGCGCCGGAGCGGCGGCCGAGGGACGGACGAGGGTGACCACCCGCCCCTCCAGCAGGAAGCCGCGCGGCTCCATCGGGAAGACCCGGTGTTTGCCGAAGCGGTCCTCCAGGGTCACCGTCGGACCCTGGGCCGTCTTCTCGCAGCGGATCACCGCACCGCAGAACCCGGTGGAGACCTCCTCCACGACCAGATCGGCTTCGGCGGGGACCTCGGGAACGGGGGCGGACCTCTTCCACGGCGGGGTCAGGTCCGGCTGGTAGCTGCGCATCGGACGACGATAGGCCCTGAGGGTCACGACACGCCGAAGCGCACGGCGAGTTGTTCGCGCTGGTTCCGTACGAACGCCGCGTCCACCACCGCCCCGTGCCCCGGTACGTACACCGCCTCCTCGCCGCCCAGCGCCAGTACCCGGTCCAGCGCGACCGGCCAGCGGGCGGGGACCGCGTCCCGGCCCGCCTGCGGTTCGCCGGACTCCTCGACCAGGTCGCCGCAGAGCACGATCGCGGGGGAGCCGGGGACCACCGCCACCAGGTCGTGGCCACTGTGCGCGGGGCCCACGTCGGCCAGCAGCACCTCGCGCCCGCCGCCCAGGTCGAGCGTCCGCTCGCCGCACACCTGGTGCTGCGGGACCACCAGCGCGTCGACGGCCTCCGCCGCGTCGTGCTCGCCGACCCCCTGGCGCACCGCCGAGGTACGCAGATCCGCCGCCCCCCGCTCCAGCAGCTCCGCCAGGCCGACCGCCCCGTACACCTCGGCGCCGGGGAATGCGGCGGTGCCCAGAACATGGTCGAAATGAGCGTGGCTGAGTGCGATATGCGTCACCCTCCGGCCCAGCAGAGCCTGGGCCTGGGCGTGTACCTCGGCACCCTCGCGGAGCGTCGATCCGGTGTCGTAGAGCAGCACTCCGTCCGTCCCGGCCACCAGCGCGACCGTCGCGTCCCATCCGGGAAGACGCCGTCGGCCCACTCCGTGACCGAGTCGCTCCCACCCGAACTCTTCCCAAGAGGCATCCATACCGGGACGCTATCGGCAAAGGACCTGCGCGGTCTCGCGGTAGCGTGGCCGGTCGCCCTTGCTAGGTCCCCACTCGGCCGCCGTACACTGGCCGGGGGATTGCTGGCACTCGCGTTGACAGAGTGCCAGGCCGATTCCTGGGCAGAGAAACAGGAACGTCCCGAGAACCACCGAGGAAACGCAGCTGGAGGTGTGCGCGATGCTCAGCGAACGCAGACTCGAAGTGCTCCGCGCCATCGTCCAGGACTATGTCGGCACGGAGGAGCCCGTCGGCTCCAAGGCGCTCACCGAACGACACAAGCTGGGGGTCTCCCCGGCGACCGTCCGCAACGACATGGCGGTGCTGGAGGACGAGGGCTTCATCGCCCAGCCCCACACCAGTGCCGGACGCATCCCGACGGACAAGGGCTACCGGCTCTTCGTCGACAAGCTCGCGGGGGTCAAGCCCCTCTCGTCGCCGGAGCGCCGTGCCATCCACAACTTCCTCGACGGCGCGGTCGACCTCGACGACGTCGTGGGCCGCACCGTACGGCTGCTCGCGCAGCTGACCCGGCAGGTCGCCATCGTGCAGTACCCCTCGCTGACCCGGTCGACGGTGCGGCACGTGGAGTTGCTGTCCCTGGCACCCGCCCGGCTGATGCTCGTGCTCATCACGGACACCGGCCGGGTCGAACAGCGCATGATCGACTGCCCCGCCCCCTTCGGCGAGACCTCTCTCGCCGATCTGAGGGCCCGGCTCAACAGCCGGGTCGTCGGACGCCGCTTCGCGGACGTCCCGCAGCTGGTGCAGGATCTGCCGGAATCCTTCGAGAGCGAGGACCGGGGAACCGTTTCCACGGTGCTCTCCACTCTGCTCGAAACCCTCGTCGAGGAGACGGAGGAGCGGCTGATGATCGGCGGCACCTCCAACCTCACCCGCTTCGGGCACGACTTCCCTGTGATGATCCGGCCGGTGCTTGAGGCACTGGAGGAGCAGGTCGTGCTGCTGAAGCTGCTCGGCGAGGCCAAGGACTCGGGCATGACCGTACGTATCGGGCACGAGAACGCCCATGAAGGGCTCAACTCCACGTCCGTCGTCGCGGTCGGCTACGGTTCGGGCGACGAGGCAGTCGCCAAACTCGGCGTGGTCGGACCGACCCGCATGGACTACCCCGGAACGATGGGAGCGGTACGCGCAGTGGCACGTTACGTCGGACAGATCCTGGCGGAGTCGTAAGTGGCCACCGACTACTACGCCGTACTCGGCGTGCGCCGCGACGCATCCCAGGACGAGATCAAGAAGGCATTCCGTCGGCTCGCCCGCGAGCTGCACCCGGATGTGAACCCTGATCCGAAGACCCAGGAGCGGTTCAAGGAGATCAACGCCGCCTACGAGGTGCTGTCGGACCCGCAGAAGAAGCAGGTCTACGACCTCGGCGGCGATCCGCTGTCCGCCTCCGGCGGCGGTGGCGCGGGCGGATTCGGACAGGGCGGCTTCGGCAACTTCTCCGACATCATGGACGCGTTCTTCGGTACGTCGTCGCAGCGCGGTCCCCGCTCACGCACCCGGCGCGGCCAGGACGCGATGATCCGGCTGGAGATCGATCTGGCCGAGGCCGCGTTCGGCACCACCAAGGACATCCAGGTCGACACGGCCGTCGTCTGCACGACGTGCAGCGGCGAGGGCGCCGCCCCCGGTACCTCCGCCCAGACCTGTGACATGTGCCGCGGCCGCGGCGAGGTCTCCCAGGTCACCCGGTCCTTCCTCGGCCAGGTCATGACCTCGCGGCCCTGCCCGCAGTGCCAGGGCTTCGGCACGGTCGTGCCGACCCCGTGCCCGGAGTGCGCCGGCGACGGCCGCATCCGGTCGCGGCGCACGCTCACCGTGAAGATCCCCGCCGGTGTCGACAACGGCACCCGCATCCAGCTCGCGGGCGAGGGCGAGGTCGGCCCCGGCGGCGGCCCGGCCGGCGATCTGTACGTGGAGATCCACGAGCTCTCGCACTCGGTGTTCCAGCGCCGCGGCGACGATCTGCACTGCACGGTCACCATCCCCATGACGGCGGGCGCGCTCGGTACCAAGGTGCCGCTGGAGACGCTCGACGGCCTGGAGGAGGTCGACATCCGGCCGGGCACCCAGTCCGGCCAGTCGGTCCCGCTGCACGGACGCGGCATCACACATCTGCGCGGCGGCGGGCGCGGCGATCTCATCGTGCACGTCGAGGTGATGACCCCGACGAAGCTGGACCCGGAGCAGGAGCGACTGCTGCGGGACCTGGCGAAGATGCGCAACGAGGAGCGGCCCACCGGCCAGTTCCAGCCCGGCCAGCAGGGGCTGTTCTCCCGGTTGAAGGACGCCTTCAACGGCCGCTGACCGGTCTGCCGCACCCTCTCCGGACGCCGGACGGACCCGCTCGACGGGCCCGTCCGGCGTTCGAGCACAAAGCGGACCCCGTCCTGCGCGTCCCGCGCCGCGCCGGACGTGACACGATGCCGTCATGTCATCCGCGTTGACCGATCTCTGCCGGTATCCGATCGTGCAGGCCCCGATGGCGGGCGGCACGTCCGGTCCGCAGCTCGCCGCAGCCGTCTCCGAGGCGGGCGGGCTCGGTTTTCTCGCCGCCGGGTACAAGACGGCCGACGGTATGTACAACGAGATCAAACAGTTGCGAGGGCTGACCGGCCGACCCTTCGGCGTCAATCTCTTCATGCCGCAGCCGGCGCTCGCCGACCCGAGCGCCGTGGAGGTGTACCGGCACCAGCTCGTGGGCGAGGCCGCCTGGTACGAGACCCCGCTCGGCGACACGGACTCCGGCGGCGACGACAACTACGACGCCAAACTCGCCGTCCTCCTGGAGGACCCGGTCCCGGCCGTCTCGTTCACCTTCGGCTGTCCGACCCGCGACACCCTCGACGCGTTCGCCGGCGTCGGCACGTACACCGTCGTGACGGTCACCACGCCCGAGGAGGCCCAAGCCGCCCAGTGGGCGGGCGCCGACGCGGTCTGCGTCCAGGGCGTCGAGGCGGGCGGCCACCAGTCCACCCACCGGGACGACCCGCAGACCGACGGCACCGGGATCGGGCTGCTCTCGCTGGTGTCCCAGGTCCGCGAGACCGTGCAGATACCGATCGTCGCCACGGGCGGGCTGATGCGCGGCTCCCAGATCGCCGCGGTGCTCGCCGCGGGCGCGGAGGCGGCGCAGCTCGGTACGGCGTTCCTCGTCTGCCCCGAGTCGGGGGCGAGCCCGCTGCACAAGCAGGCGCTGACCAACCCGCTGTTCGTACGGACCGCACTGACCCGGGCGTTCTCCGGCCGCCCGGCCCGGGGCCTGGTCAACCGGTTCATGCGCGAGCACGGACCGTACGCCCCCGCCGCCTATCCGCAGGTCCACTATCTGACCGCCGGGCTGCGCGCGGCGGCGGCGAAGGCCGGGGACGCGCAGGGCATGGCGCTGTGGGCGGGCCAGGGACACCGGATGGCACGCGAGCTGCCCGCGGGCCGGCTGGTCCGGCTGCTCGCCGAAGAACTGGACGCCGCACGGACGGCAGTGAGCACAGGGAGTACGCAGTGACCGCACCGGTCTTCGTCGTCGAACAGGTCCCCGAGGGGCCCGAGTTCGTCCTGGAGGGGCCCGAGGGCCGGCACGCCGTGTCGGTGAAGCGGCTGCGCGCCGGCGAGGAGGTCGTGCTCACCGACGGGCGCGGCCACTGGACGGAAGGCGTCGTCGGGGCCGCCGAGGGCAAGGACCGGCTCGTCCTCACCGGCCTGGGCCCGGTCCGGGAGGAGCCCGTGCCCGGGCCGCGCATCACCGTCGTCCAGGCCCTGCCCAAGGGCGACCGGGGCGAGGTCGCCGTGGAGACGATGACGGAGACCGGCGTCGACGCGATCGTGCCCTGGCAGGCGGCACGCTGCATCACGCAGTGGAAGGGCGACCGCGGCCTCAAGTCCCTCGCCAAATGGCGCAACACCGCCCGGGAGGCGGGGAAGCAGTCCCGCCGGGTGCGCTTCCCCGAGGTGGCCGACGCGATGACGACCAAGCAGGTCGCCGCGCTCCTGGCCGCGGCGGACTTCGCCGCGGTGCTGCACGAGGACCGGGGGCACGACAGCGAGCCGCTGGCCGCCGTACGGCTCCCCGCCCAGGGCCAGATCGTGCTCGTCGTCGGTCCCGAGGGCGGTGTGTCGCCGGACGAGCTGGCGGTCTTCACCGCGGCGGGCGCCCGGACCTGCCGGCTCGGGGCGAGCGTCCTGCGCACCTCGACCGCGGGCACGGCGGCGACGGCGCTGCTGCTGGGGCGCACCGGCCGCTGGTCGTGAACCCTGTCGTGAGCCCGCTGTGCGCCCCGTCGCGTGCGCCGGAGCCGCTCGCGGTTCCGACCGCGAGCCGTCTACCGCTTCACGGGCGAACGGTGGAAAGCTGCCCCGTATGGGGACATCAAGGGCATGGGCCCGGGGAAGAGAACGGCGCTTTCTGGCCGTGTCCGCACTCGTGGTAGCGGCGGTCGCGGGTGCTGTGGGCTGTGAGCCGGCGGGCGGGCTGAACTCCGCGTCCATCGCCGTGACCACCGATCGGGCCGGCACCGGCGCACTGGAGCGCAACGGGGTCGACGTGCGGTGGCTGAACTGCACCGCCGGAGTCGACGGGACCGTGCTCGGGGCCGCCTCGCCCGCCGCTTCCGCACGCCGGACCGCGGATGTCGACTGCACCGGCAAGACCGGGAACGGCGAGGCCATCACCCTCACCGGCAAGGTCACCCAGGAACTCGGCGGACAGTGTGTGCGCGGCGACCTGACCGCGAAGGCGGGCGGGAGGTCCGTCTTCCGGGCGGATGCGCTCGGCGACTGCGACGCCGTCCCTTCGACCGCCGTGGTGGACCCGCTGCCGGCCGGCGGCGGCGCCGGCTTCCGGCCGACGGTCACTGTCACGGTGACGGTGACCGAAGCACCCCGGGGCAAGTGAGTCCGGCGGGCGCCCGGCGGCCCGTCCACTCCGGCCAACCCGGTTACGCACAGCATGGCCGCGGCCTAGGGTGATCGGTGTGACACAGCCTGCCTACCTCCGATACCCCCATGTCCAGGGCGATTCGATCGCCTTCACCGCCGAGGACGATGTCTGGCTGGCGCCGCTGGACGGCGGCCGGGCCTGGCGCGTCAGTGCCGACAACCGGCCCGTCACCGGCCCACGGATATCACCCGACGGAACCCGGGTCGCCTGGACGTCGACCCGGGACGGGGCACCCGAGGTGCACATCGCACCGGCCGACGGCGGCCCCTCGGAACGGCTCACCTACTGGGGCGACGAGCAGACCGCCGTCCACGGCTGGACGCCCGGCGGCGAGGTGCTGGTCATCAGCGCCCAGGGGCAGCCGTCTCACCGGCGCACCTGGGCCCGGGCCGTCCCGGTCGACGGCGGACCCGCGCGGACCCTGCCGTACGGGCCGGTCGGATCGCTCGCGTACGGGCCCGGCGGCCGGGTCCTGCTGCTCTCGGTCACGATGGGGCGCGAGGCCGCCACCTGGAAGCGCTACCGGGGCGGCACGGCAGGCAAGCTGTGGATCGAGCAGGAGCCCCCGGCGGACGGACCGGCGGAGTTCGTACGGATCCACGCGGAGCTCGACGGGAACATCGAGTGCCCGATGTGGGTGGGGGAGCGCATCGCCTTCCTCTCCGACCACGAAGGCGTCGGCGCGCTCTACTCCTCGCTCCCGGACGGCTCCGACCTGCGCCGCCACACCGGCGTCGAAGGCTTCTACGCCCGCCACGCGACCACCGACGGCACCCGCGTCGCCTATGCCTCGGCCGGCGAACTCTGGCTGCTGGACGGCCTGGAGGGCGACGGCCCCCGCCGCCTCGACATCCGGCTCGGCGGCCAGCGCACCGACCTCCAGCCGCACTCCGTGCACGCCGGCAGCCACCTCGACTCCGCCTCCCCGGACCGCACCGGCCGCGGCAGCGCCATCGGGACGCGCGGCGCCGTCCACTGGGTCACCCACCACGGGGGCCCGGCCCGCGCACTCGCCGTGGAACCGGGCGTACGGGCCAGGCTGCCCCACACCTTCCAGGCCGACGGCGACCAGCACGTCGTCTGGGTCACCGATGCCGAGGGCGACGACGCCCTGGAGTGCGCACCCGCCACCGGCACCGCCCCCGGCTCCGCACCGCGCCGTCTCGCCGCGGGCCGCATCGGCAGGGTCCTCGACCTCGCCCCGGCCCCCGACGGCAGCCGGTTCGCCGTCGCCGCGCACGACGGGCGGGTCCTGATCGTCGAGCGGGAGAGCGGCGAGGTCCACGAGGTGGACCGCAGCGAGCACGGCGACGCCTCCGGCCTCGTCTTCTCGCCCGACTCCGCCTGGCTCGCCTGGTCCCACCCCGGTCCCGAGCCGCTCAGCCAGCTCAAGCTCGCGCACCTCGCCGACCTCTCGGTCACCGAGGCCACCCCGCTGCGCTTCCGGGACTTCGCCCCCGCGTTCACCGGCGACGGCAAGCACCTCGCGTTCCTCTCCGAGCGGTCCTTCGACCCGGTCTACGACGCGCATGTCTTCGACCTGGCGTTCGTCGGCGCCTGCCGCCCGCATCTGCTGACGCTCGCCGCCACCACGCCCTCCCCGTTCGGGCCGCAGCGCCACGGCCGCCCGACCGAGAAGGAGAAGAGCGGAGGCGAGGGCGACCAGGACAACCCGACCGCGCTGCCCGTCACCCGGATCGACCTCGAAGGGCTCGCCGACCGGATCCTGCCGCTGCCCGTCGAGGCCGCCAGCTACTCCACGCTGCGGGCCGCGAAGGACGGGCTGCTGTGGCTGTGCCACCCGATGACCGGGGTGCTCGGTACGAGCGGCGCCACGCCCGACTCGGGGCGGCCCGAGACCGTGCTGGAGCGGTACGACCTGGAGAAGCTGCGCTGCGAGGAACTCGCCTCGGGCGTCGGGGACTTCGCGGTCAGCGGGGACGGCAAGCGGGTCGTCCTGCACACCCGGGGCAGGCTGCGCGTCGTGCCGTCCGACAGCCACGTCTCCGCCGACGACGAGGACGGCGGCAGCGACGGCGGCGTCACCGTCGACCTCTCCCGCATCCGGCGGACCCTCGAACCGGCCGCCGAATGGCGCCAGATGTACGACGAGGCCGGGCGCATCATGCGGGACAACTTCTGGCGACCCGACATGGGCGGCCTCGACTGGGACGGGGTCCTGGACCGCTACCGTCCGGTGCTGGAACGGATCGCCACCCACGACGACCTGATGGACCTGCTGTGGGAGGTGCAGGGAGAGCTCGGCACCTCGCACGCCTATGTGATGCCGCCCGGCGGATGGCGCGACGAATCGGCCCGGCAGGGGCTGCTCGGTGCGGACATCTCCCGTGCGGAGGACGGCGGTTGGCGCATCGACCGGATTCTGCCGTCCGAGACCTCCGACCCGGAGGCCCGCTCGCCGCTCGCGGCGCCCGGGGTGGCGGTGCGCGCCGGGGACACGATCCTCGCCGTCGACGGCTGCCCGGTCGATCCGGTGACCGGGCCCGGACCGCTGCTCACGGGCTCGGCGGACAAGCCGGTCGAGCTGACCGTCTCGCCGGTGGACGGCGGTGACCCCCGCCAAGTCGTCGTCGTACCCCTCGCCGACGAGGAGGCGCTGCGCTACCACGCGTGGGTCGCCGACCGGCGGGCGTATGTGCACGAGCACTCCGGCGGGCGCCTCGGCTACCTCCACGTCCCCGACATGGTCGGCTCGGGCTGGGCGCAGCTCCACCGCGATCTGCGGATCGAAGTGGCTCGCGAGGGGCTGGTCGTGGACGTCCGGGAGAACCGCGGCGGCCACACCTCGCAGCTGATCGTGGAGAAGCTCGCCCGCCGCGTCGTCGGCTGGGACCTGCCGCGCGGCATGCGGCCCCTCAGCTACCCGAAGGACGCCCCGCGCGGGCCGGTGGTCGCCGTGGCCAACGAGTTCTCCGGCTCGGACGGCGACGTGGTGAACGCTGCGATCAAGGCGCTGAACATCGGGACGGTGGTCGGTACCCGGACCTGGGGCGGCGTGGTCGGCATCGACAGCCGGTACCGGCTGGTGGACGGGACGGCGGTCACCCAGCCCAAGTACGCGTTCTGGTTCGAGGGTTACGGCTGGGGCGTGGAGAACCACGGGGTCGATCCCGATGTCGAGGTCGTGATGGCGCCGCAGGACCATGTGGCCGGGCGGGATCCGCAGCTGGACGAGGCGATCCGGATCGCGCTGGCGTCGCTGGCGCGGACACCGGCGAAGCGGGCGCCGGAGCTGCCGGAGGCGTAGGGCCTGTCCGGCGGATCAGGGGCGGACAGGGCGCGGCGTCCGGTGCGGTGCGTCGCAAGGCGCCGGAGCGTTCTGATAGCGGAGCTGTTCGGACGTTTCGGCAACGCCGCGAGGCGCCGTGCCGGACGCCGTGACCCCGGCCATGATCCGCCGAGCAGGCCCTGGCGGAGCGGGGTGGGGTGCGGGTCCGGTGCGGCGGGCTCGTCGCCCCTTCCCGTAGCCGGGGGCGCTGCCCCGGACCCCCGCTCCTCGATCGCCGGAGGGGCCGGTTCCCGGGCGGGTAGGGGACAACACCCGCCGCAGGCGGCCCGATAGCATGCCGTACAACGATCACCACCATCTACCGAGGAGCCGCCCCATGGCAGGAGAACCGCAGCCCGACTGCCTGTTCTGCAAGATCGTCTCGGGCGAGATCCCGGCAACCATCGTCCGCGAGACCGAGACCACCGTTGCCTTCCGGGACATCAACCCGCAGGCCCCGACCCACGTACTCGTCATCCCCCGCGTCCACCACGCGGACGCCGCCGCGCTCGCCGTCGCCGAGCCGGCGATCGTCGCCGACATACTGCGTGAGGCCGGGCAGGTCGCCGCCGACGAGAAGATCGTGGACACCGGGTACCGGGTCGTCTTCAACACCGGCTCCGGCGCCGGTCAGACCGTCTTCCACGCGCACGCGCACGTCCTGGGCGGCCGCGGACTGCAGTGGCCCCCCGGCTAGATCGACCGGTCGCACACCATGTCCGTACGCGAACTCGTGGTCCTCGGCACCGCCAGCCAGGTCCCGACCAGACACCGCAATCACAACGGCTATCTGCTGCGCTGGGACGGCGAGGGCATCCTCTTCGACCCCGGTGAGGGCACCCAGCGCCAGATGCTGCGAGCCGGTGTCGCCGCGCACGACATCGACCGGATCTGCGTCACGCACTTCCACGGCGACCACTCACTGGGCCTGGCCGGGGTGATCCAGCGGATCAACCTCGACCAGGTCCCGCACCCGGTCACCGCGCACTACCCGGCGAGCGGACAGCGCTACTTCGAACGGCTGCGGTACGCCACCGCCTACCGCGAGTCCGTCGAGCTGACCGAGGCCCCGGTCGACACGGACGGGGTACTCGCCGTCACCGACGCGTACACGCTCAGCACCCACCGGCTCTCGCACCCCGTCGAGTCGTTCGGCTACCGGCTCGTCGAGCCCGACGGGCGGCGCATGCTGCCTCAGAAGCTCGCCGAGCACGGCATCAAGGGCCCGGACGTCGGCCGGATCCAGCGCGAGGGCGCCCTCGGCGGCGTCACGCTCGACGACGTCTCCGAGCGCAGGCGCGGCCAGCGGTTCGCGTTCATCATGGACACGAGGCTCTGCGAGGGCGTGCACGTGCTCGCCGAGGGCTGCGACCTGCTGGTCATCGAGTCGACCTTCCTGGACGAGGACGAACGGCTCGCCACCGACCACGGTCATCTGACCGCCGGCCAGGCGGCCCGGGTGGCCCGGGACGCGGGCGTACGGCACCTCGTGCTGACGCACTTCTCGCAGCGGTACGACGACCCGGCCGTCTTCGAGGCCCAGGCCCGCGCGGCGGGGTACGAGGGCGAACTGACCGTCGCCCAGGACCTCGGCCGGGTTCCCGTGCCCACCCGGCACCTCTGAACACACCGGCACCACATCAGCACCACCGTCTGTGAGCGTGAAAAACCCGTGCACCTCCCCAAAGCCGAACTCCACCTCCACATCGAAGGCACCCTCGAACCCGAACTGGCCTTCGCGCTCGCCCGGCGCAACGGCGTACAACTGCCGTACGCCGACACCGAGGAGCTCCGCACCGCCTACCTCTTCGAGGACCTGCAGAGCTTCCTGGACCTGTACTACGCGCTGATGGCGGTGCTCCGGACCGAGGAGGACTTCGAGGAGCTCGCCGACGCGTACCTCGCCCGTGCCGCCGCACAGGGTGTTCGGCACGCGGAGATCTTCTTCGACCCGCAGGCGCACACCGCCCGCGGCGTCCCGATCGGCACCGTCGTCGAGGGGCTCGGCCGGGCGCTGGACCGCAGCGAGGAGAAGCACGGCATCTCCACCCGGCTGATCATGTGCTTCCTGCGCGACCGGTCGGCCGAGTCGGCGATGGAGACCCTGGAGGCGGCGAAGCCGTATCTGCACCGGATCAGCGCGGTCGGCCTCGACTCGGCGGAGGTCGGCCACCCGCCCGCCAAGTTCCGCGAGGTGTACGAGGCGGCCGCGGCGCTCGGGCTGCGCAAGGTCGCGCACGCCGGCGAGGAGGGCCCGCCCGAGTACATCCGGGAGGCCCTGGACGTCCTCGGGGTGGAGCGCATCGACCACGGGCTGCGCTGCATGGAGGACCCGGAGCTGGTGAAGCGGCTGGTCGCGGACCGGGTACCGCTCACCCTCTGCCCGTTGTCCAACGTACGGCTGCGTGCCATCGACACCCTGGAGGAGCACCCGCTGCGGGCCATGATGGCCGCCGGACTGCTCTGCACGGTGAACTCCGACGACCCCGCCTACTTCGGCGGATACGTCGGGGACACCTTCCACGCCGTCCGCGAGGCGCTCGGTCTGGACCACGAGCAGCTGCGCACGCTGGCCCGCAACTCCTTCGAGGCGGCCTTCCTCGACCACGACGAGGAGCGCAGGGCGCGCTATCTGTCCGAGGTCGAGGCGTACGCGTTCGACTGACCGGCCCCGCCCGCCGGACCGGCCGTCCGGAACGCACCCCGGACCGGGCGTTTGCGGCGCACGGGCAGGCTGATCTCCGTGACGGCCTGCTCGGGCGCGCCCAGCTCGGGCACGGCGCCCGGCACCGCTCCGGTGGTGACGGCGAGCAGCGCGGCCGGGGCACCGCCCCTGCGGCGCACCGATCCCGGCACCAGCGGGCGGCCGCCGGTGTGCAGGGCGACGGCCGTGAACGGGGCCGCGACCAGGAGGGTGAGCGCGCCCAGGATCAGGCCCATGACCGGGTAGCCGGCCCGCTCGGACAGCACACTGCCGAGGACCGGCCCGCAGGCCACGCCGACGGAGGACGCGGAGCCCGCGAGGACCGCCCAGCGGCCGCGTACGTCCAGGGAGGCGGCCAGGCCGATCAGGTACGACAGGACCACGGGGTAGATCGTGTTCCAGAGGATCTCGCCGGTCGCGAACCGGCCGAGGCTCCCGGCCGACGAGCTGAGCACGATGCTCGCCGCGATGATCACGGTGCCCAGACCGATCGGCACCGCCCGGCCGAGCCTGGCGCCCAGCACCCCGGCGCCCATCACCCCGAGCAGACCCGCGCCGAGCGCGGTGGCGAACACCGCGCCGACGGTGACCTCGGAGAGCCCGACCTGGACCACCCCGATCCGGCTGCTCACGCCCCACAGCGCGTTCTGCGCCATGGACCAGACGAGCATGCCGCCCGCGAGCACCAGACCGGAACGGCGGTGCGGCAGCCGGGCGGCGGCCGGGGCGGTGGGGCCGGCCGGCACGACGCCGCCGAGCCGTGCGGTGGCCGGCCAGACGACCAGGGCGACCAGGGCGATCGAGGCGAACGGCAGCCGGTGGCCGCCGCCGAGGTGCGGGATCGTCAGATAGAGGGCGCCCGCCGTCGCGGAGACACTGAGCAGCCCGAGCGACGAGGCCCGGTGCGGATCGCGCTGGGCGGCGATGCCCGCGGCGGCCACCGCGGTCGCCGTGCCGGAGCCGAAGCCGCCGATCATCGCGCCCATGACCACCAGCGGCACCGACCCCGCCAGGGCGGCGCAGCCGTAGCCCGCCATGGCCAGCACCAGCCCGATCCGTGCGGGCCGCCGCGGCCCGCACGTCTCGACCCGGCCCGCCAGCGTGAACCCGGCGGTCGCCGAACTCAGCAGCAGGGCACTGCCGACCAGCCCGGACTGCGCCGCACTGAGGCCGAGATGGACGGAGAGCCGCCCGACGATGGTGGGCAGCAGATAGGAGGCGAGGTAACCGGCGGTGAACACGGCGACCAGGGGCCACGCGGCGCGCGGGCGCGAGGACATGGGCGTTCCTGAAGACATGCCGATACGGCAGAAAAGGCAGGGGAGGGCAATGCGGGAAATGCGGGGGAAGTCGGGCCACTCGTCGGCAACCGTCGCCGAAGGGGCTCGCGGGCCAATTTGTATCAACCGCGGCCAGTCGACCGAAAGGCAACCCCATGTGATCTAGGTCACATATGTGTTTATGCTCGGGGAGTGCGGGTAGCAGCGCATGTTTATGCAGGTCAGTGCGCGGATGTGAGGTACCGGGGTGGGCCTTGTCGGCACCTGCGGCGCGCGCCCTCCGGATACGGCAGTGAATCGGGCACACTGGCCGGATCTGCCACGACCGGGGAGTGCAAGGTGAGCACGGACATTCCAGGTATCGACCCACTGGACGGGCTGCGTGCCCCGCAGGACCCGGACTGCGACGTCTTCCTCACCGGCACGGTCTTCCTCGACATCATCTTCACCGGCCTGGACAGCGCCCCGGTACGCGGCACCGAGTCCTGGGCACGAGGCATGGGCTCCAGTCCCGGCGGCGTCGCCAACATGGCCACCGCCCTGGCGAGACTGGGGCTGCACACCTCGCTGGCCGCGGCCTTCGGCGACGACCACTACGGGGAGTACTGCTGGGACGCCCTGGAGCAGGGCGAGGGCATCGATCTGTCCATGTCGCACACCGTCCCCGGCTGGCACTCGCCGGTGACCGTCTCGATGGCGTACGAGGGCGAGCGGACGATGGTCTCGCACGGTCACGAGGCGCCCGGCCCCGAGGGCGCCCCCGGCGCCGCCCTCCCCGCCGGGGAACCGTCCTTCCCCCGCTGCCCGCCCCGCGCCCGCGCCGCCGTCGCCTCGCTCGCCCCCGGCCGCAGCGAACCCTGGGTCGCCACCGCGGCCCGCAACGGCGCCCGGATCTTCGCCGACACCGGCTGGGACGAGACCGGCCGCTGGGACCTGGACGCCCTCGCCGACCTGGAGCACTGCCGGGCCTTCCTCCCCAACGCCGAGGAGGCGATGCGCTACACCCGCACCGACTGCCCGCGCGCCGCCGCCCACGCCCTGGCCGAGCGCGTGCCGCTCGCCGTGGTCACCCTGGGCGCTCAGGGCGCGTACGCGGTGGACTCGGCGACCGGGGAGAGCGCCGAGGTGCCCGCGATCGAGGTCGAGGCGCTCGACCCCACCGGCGCGGGAGACGTCTTCGTCGCCGGTTTCGTCACCGGCACCCTGGCGGACTGGCCGCTGGCCGACCGGCTGGCCTTCGCCGGACTGACCGCGGCGCTCTCGGTCCAGGAGTTCGGCGGATCGCTGTCGGCGCCGGGCTGGGCGGAGATCGCCGCCTGGTGGCAGCAGATCCGTACCCTTGCCGACCAGGACCCGGCCGCGCTCCAGCGCTACGCCTTCCTGGAGGAACTGCTGCCTGCCGCCGCCAGGCCCTGGCCGCTGCGCCGCGCGGTCCCGACGATCGGCTTCCGGCATCCCGCCCGACCACCGGGCGGGCGCACCCGTTCGTGAGCGTGTGCGAAAAAGCCCTCGGTGTTGTCGGTGCGGAGTCGTAGGCTTGTAAATCCGAGAGGTTGTCGATCGGCGAGAACCTTGCAACGGGAGGTATGTGCAGGCCACAGAGCCGGCCCATGACTCAGACACCCACAGCCCAGACCCCTGCGCCGAGGCAGGCGCGAGCCCACTTCACCGTCCCCGCCAGCCATCCGATGGTGACCGTTCTGGGTTCCGGCGACGCCTTGCTGCGCGTGATCGAGACGGCCTTCCCGGCGGCCGACATCCACGTCCGGGGAAATGAGATCAGCGCCGCCGGAGACGCGACGGAAGTCGCCCTGATCCAGCGCCTGTTCGACGAGATGATGCTGGTGCTCCGCACCGGTCAGCCGATGACGGAGGACGCAGTGGAACGCTCGATCGCCATGCTCAGGGCGAGTGAGAGCGGCGAGGGGGACGGCGAGGAGACACCGGCCGAGGTGCTGACCCAGAACATCCTCTCCAGCCGCGGTCGCACGATCCGCCCCAAGACGCTCAACCAGAAGCGGTACGTCGACGCGATCGACAAGCACACGGTCGTCTTCGGCATCGGCCCCGCCGGTACCGGCAAGACCTATCTCGCCATGGCGAAGGCCGTCCAGGCCCTGCAGTCCAAGCAGGTCAACCGGATCATCCTGACCCGGCCCGCGGTCGAGGCGGGCGAGCGGCTCGGCTTCCTGCCCGGCACGCTCTACGAGAAGATCGACCCGTATCTGCGCCCGCTCTACGACGCGCTGCACGACATGCTCGACCCCGACTCCATCCCCCGGCTGATGGCCGCGGGCACGATCGAGGTGGCGCCGCTGGCGTACATGCGCGGCCGTACGCTCAATGACGCGTTCATCATTCTCGACGAGGCGCAGAACACCAGCGCCGAGCAGATGAAGATGTTCCTGACCCGGCTCGGCTTCGACTCGAAGATCGTCATCACCGGTGACGTCACCCAGGTCGACCTGCCGAACGGCACCAAGAGCGGTCTGCGCCAGGTCCAGGAGATCCTCGACGGCGTCGAGGACGTCCACTTCTCCCGGCTCACCTCCCAGGATGTCGTCCGGCACAAGCTCGTCGGCCGTATCGTCGACGCGTACGAGAAGTACGACAACCGAGACAGCCACAACGGGAAGCAGTAGCAGCGCACCATGTCGATCGATGTCAACAACGAGTCCGGAACCGAGGTCGACGAGCGGGCGATCCTCGACATCGCCCGCTACGCACTCGCGAGGATGCGGATCCACCCGCTCTCCGAGCTCTCGGTGATCGTGGTGGACACCGACGCCATGGAACAGCTCCACATCCAGTGGATGGACCTTCCGGGCCCGACCGATGTCATGTCCTTCCCGATGGACGAGCTGCGTCCGCCGGCCAAGGACGACGAGGAGCCCCCGCAGGGGCTCCTCGGTGACATCGTGCTCTGCCCGGAGGTCGCCAAGAAGCAGGGCGAGGACGCGGAGACCCGGCACTCCATGGACGAGGAGCTCCAGCTCCTCACCGTCCACGGAGTGCTGCACCTCCTCGGGTACGACCACGAGGAGCCGGACGAGAAGGCCGAGATGTTCGGCCTCCAGGCCGCGATCGTCGACGGCTGGCGCGCCGAGCACGGCCTGACCGGCCCGTCGCCCGCCCCCACCGTCTCGTGAGCGTTCCTCTCGTACTCGGTGCCGTTCTGCTGGTCGTCGTCGGCTGGCTGGCGGCCTGCGCGGAGGCGGGCATCGCCCGGGTCTCCAGCTTCCGGGCCGCCGAGGCGGTCCGCTCCGGGCGGCGCGGCAGCGGGAAGCTGGAGCAGGTCGCGGCGGATCCGACCCGCTATCTCAACGTCGCCCTGCTGGTGCGGGTCGCCTGCGAGATGTCGGCCGCGGTGCTCGTCACCTACGCCTGCCTGAAGGAGTTCCCGCGGACCTGGGAGGCGCTGGCCGTCGCGATGGGCGTGATGGTGCTGGTCTCCTACGTCGCCATCGGGGTCTCGCCGCGCACGATCGGCCGCCAGCACCCGCTGAACACGGCCACCGCCGCGGCGTACGTGCTGCTGCCGCTGGCCCGGGTCATGGGCCCGATCCCGCAGCTGCTGATCCTCATCGGCAATGCGGTGACCCCGGGCAAGGGCTTCCGCAAGGGGCCGTTCGCCAGCGAGGCCGAACTGCGCGCGATGGTCGACCTCGCCGAGGCGGAGTCGCTGATCGAGGACGAGGAGCGCCGTATGGTGCACTCCGTCTTCGAGCTCGGCGACACGCTGGCGCGCGAGGTCATGGTGCCGCGGACGGACCTGGTCTGCATCGAGCGCTACAAGACGATCCGGCAGGCGCTCACCCTGGCCCTGCGCTCCGGCTTCTCACGGATCCCGGTCACCGGGGAGAACGAGGACGACATCGTCGGCATCGTGTATCTCAAGGACCTGGCCCGCAAGACCCACATCAACCGCGAGTCGGAGGCGGATCCGGTCTCCACCGCGATGCGGCCGGCCGCCTTCGTCCCCGACACCAAGAACGCCGGTGACCTGCTGCGCGAGATGCAGCAGGAGCGCAGTCACGTCGCCGTCGTGATCGACGAGTACGGAGGCACGGCGGGCATCGTCACCATCGAGGACATCCTTGAGGAGATCGTCGGCGAGATCACCGACGAGTACGACCGCGAGCTCCCGCCCGTCACGGAGCTGGAGAACGACTGCTTCCGGGTGACCGCGCGCCTGGACATCGGCGACCTCGGGGAGCTGTTCGGCTTCGACGAGTACGACGACGAGGACGTGGAGACCGTCGGCGGGCTGCTGGCCAAGGCGCTGGGGCGGGTTCCGATCGCCGGGGCCTCGGCCGTCGTCGACCTGCCGGACGGCCGTCGGCTGCGGTTGACCGCGGAGTCCCCGGCCGGCCGCCGCAACAAGATCGTCACGGTGCTGGTGGAGCCTGTGGAGCCACCGACGGAGGACGAGGAATGACCCCGCAGCAGCTGAGGGCCTGCTGTCTGGAGTTCAACGCGAGTGCCGAGGAGTTCCCGTTCGGCCCGGAGACCTCCGTCTTCAAGGTGCTCGGCAAGATGTTCGCGCTCACCGCGCTGGACGCCCGGCCGCTGACAGTGAACCTGAAGTGCGACCCGGACGAGGCGGTGCGGCTGCGGGAGAAGTACGACGCGGTGGTGCCGGGCTGGCACATGAACAAACGTCACTGGAACACGGTGACGGTGTCCGGGGTGCCCGACCGGGTGCTCCGCGAGCTGATCGAGGACTCCTACGACCTGGTGGTGGCGGGGCTGCCGAAGGCGGACCGGCTGCGGCTCGACCGGCCGTAGGGCCTCTTCGGCCCCGATCCGCCGACAGGCATCGGGCGGTGCGCGGGCCGGCGCGCCCGGTTCGTATGCTCGGCACATGACTGAGAGCACCGACCTCGGCGCCGAGGACCGCAAGATCGTCACGCTGGCGCGCAGCGCCCGCGCCCGCAACAGTGTGCCGGAGGGCGCGGCCGTACGCGACGAGACCGGCCGTACGTACGTCGCGGGCACCGTGCGGCTGGAGTCGCTGAAGCTCAGCGCGCTGCAGACCGCCGTGGCGATGGCCGTGGCCAGCGGGGCCACCTCCCTGGAGGCGGCCGCGGTCGTCTCCGAGGCCGAGACCCCGTCGGACGAGGACCGTGCCGCGGTACGGGACCTGGGCGGCCCGGACACCCCCGTACTGCTCGCCGGGCCCGACGGCACACTGCGGGTCAGCGTGACGGCGGGCTGACACCGGCACGAGCCGCACGCCGTGCGCGAACGCCCCGCATCCGGACGTGCGGGGCGTTCGCGCACCGGGTGCGGGAATCACGGATCTTGACAGCATCTGATGGGCCATCAGCCCGCGCGTTCCGCTCCCATTGACTTCTTCGGGGCCGGAGCCGTCAATGGGCCCCCGTCGGCGCGGAGAGCCGCCGCGCCGCATCCGCAGGAGGGGGCTCCATGCGTCAGACCGTCCGAAGAATCAGCATGCGGAGATCCGGTGCCCGAAGACGGCCGGGCCGCCGCTGGGCCGCCGCGCTGGGCGTCGGCGCGCTCGTCGTGGCCGGGGGCGGGGGACTCGCGGTCCCCGCGCAGGCCATGGTCACCGCCTCGGTGCCGGTGGACTTCCCCACCCACTGCATCCCGCCGGCCATCGCGGGCATCCCGCCGATCGACGGGCCCACAAAGGCCGAGATCACCGTCGACAACGCCGCCCCGAGGGTGGGCGACACGGTCACGGTCACATACACCGTCGTCGAGCCGGCCGCCGGGAACCCTGTCGACCTGGCGCTGCCCGCCGACATCATGACGCCGACCGGCAAGGTCACCGTCGGCGGCGCGCAGAGCGCGAGCGTCACCGTCGCGGGCCCGAAGAAGAACGACCCGGTACCCGGCAAGGGAGCCTTCCCGTCGTTCTCGATGACCGGCACCTTCACGGTCACCGCACCCGGACAGATCACGCTCTCGCCCGGTGACTACAACATCCACACCAGCTACATCATGGAGCTGGACACCCCCTGCACGGTGACCGACCCACCCGCCCCCGTCTCCGAGACGATCATCGCGACGGACGACGGCGGCCAGGTCAACGAGCGCGCCATCCAGCTCGGGGCCGCGTCCGGCAAGGCGGGCGACGAGGTCACCGTCACCGGGTCGAAGTTCACCCCCGGCGCGGACATCACCCTCGCCGGGCGGGCCGGTGACGCACAGACCGCCGACACGGCCACCGCCAAGGCGGACGGCTCCGGCAACTTCAGCGGCCGGCTCACCGTCGACGATCCGGCGACCACCGGCATCGTCGCCTACGAGGGCGGCAGCTGGGACCCGGCCAAGGGCGCCGGCCCGCAGGCCTACACCGTCACCGGTGGCGGCGGCGAGATCCCGGACGGCAGCCAGCGGCTCAACACCTCCGTCGAGGCGGGCACGCTCTCCATGGTCCAGGCCGGGGACACCGTCGAGATGTCGGCAGTCGACTTCGGCCGCGGCGGCGCCTCCCGGGGCTCCCTGCAGACGGTCACGGTCGAGGACTTCCGCGGCGGCCCCGCAGGCTGGTCCCTGACCGGAAAGGTCACCGACTTCAAGGGCCCCGGCGGTGCGACGATCGGCGCCTCCGCACTCACCTGGACCCCGGCCTGCGCGACGAAGCCCGGCAGCCCGAGCACCTGCGCGGCGGGTTCCGCAGGTTCGGTCGGCAGCGCGGGCGCCACCCTGGCGTCCACGCCGAACGGGACCGTCACCGGCGGCGAGTTCAACGTCGACGCCCGGCTCGCGCTGAAGGTACCGGCGTACACCGCCCCCGGCGCGTACTCCGGCGTGCTCACCCTCACCCTCACCTGACCGAGCGGTCCCGACCAGCAGGCGGACCGGGCGCGCACCCGCCCGGACCGCCCGTCCCGACCACCACCCGGGGGCTTCGCACCGTGCGCACCATCTACCTGACTCTTCTGGCCGGCGCCCTCCTGCTGATCGGGGCGCCCGCCGTCCAGGCCGCGGACAACGGCAGCTGGTCGGTCTACCCGGCCACCGAACGGGCCGGTCAGCGCCCGTACTTCTACCTCTCGGCCGATCCCGGCGCCACGCTCCACGACAAGGTCACCGTCACCAACAAGACGGACCGGCCGCAGACCCTCCGGCTGTACGCGGCCGACGCCTACAACACCGCGCGCGACGGCGGCTTCGCCGTACGGACCCGCGACGAGCGGCAGCGCTCGGTCGGCGCCTGGGCCAGGACCGACCGCGACCGGGTCACCGTGGAGCCGCACGGCTCGGTCACCGTCCCGCTCACCATCACCGTCCCCGAGAACGCCGAACCGGGCGACCACCCCGGCGCGCTCGTCGCACTCGACGAGCGCATCGACCCGGCCGACGCCGGTGCCGTCGCCGTGGGCATTCAGAAGGCGGTCGGCGCCCGGATCTATCTGCGGGTGAACGGTCCGACCATGCCCGCGCTCTCCGTGGACGACATCCGGGTCGAGCACACCCAGCCGCTGGTTCCCGGCACCGGGCGCAGCCGGGCCGTCATCTCGTACACGCTCCACAACCGGGGCAATGTCACCCTCAGCCCCAAGGTCGCACTCAAGGCCGAGGGACTCTTCGGCCGCACCCTGCTCGCCCGCGACCTGAAGCGGATCCCCTCCGAGCTGCTGCCCCGCCAGGAGGTCCGGCTGACCGAGCAGTGGGCCGACGCGCCCCAGCTGGAATGGGGCGAGATCCGGCTGACCGCGAGCGCCCGGCAGACCCGCGAGTCCGCCGCTGTCGCGTACTTCGCCCTGCCCTGGCTGATGGCCGGGATCCTGCTGGTGCTCGTCGGCGGGGGCTCGGCGGTGTGGATACGGGCCCGCCGGGGCCGTGCCCGTACCGCCTGAGGCGACACCCGGCGGCCCCGCCGCGCCCCTTGGTGCGGCGAGGCCGCCGGGATCGGGGACAATGGGCGCCATGAGCGTTCGACCTGACACAGAAGCCGCTGCGCAGCAGGCCGCGGACAAAGCCCCCCACCGGGCCGGTTTCGCCTGCTTCGTGGGCCGCCCCAACGCGGGCAAGTCCACCCTCACGAACGCTCTGGTCGGCCAGAAGGTGGCGATCACCTCCAACCGCCCGCAGACCACCCGGCACACCGTGCGGGGCATCGTGCACCGCGACGACGCGCAGCTGATCCTGGTCGACACGCCCGGCCTCCACAAGCCGCGCACACTGCTCGGCGAGCGGCTCAACGACGTCGTACGCACCACCTGGGCCGAGGTCGATGTCATCGGCTTCTGCCTGCCCGCCGACCAGAAGCTCGGCCCCGGCGACAAGTACATCGTCAAGGAGCTCGCGGGCATCAGGAAGACCCCGAAGATCGCCATCATCACCAAGACCGACCTGGTCGACTCCAAGCAGCTCGCCGAACAGCTGCTCGCCGTCTCCCGCCTCGGCGAGGACCTCGGCTTCGAGTGGGCGGAGATCATCCCGGTCTCCGCGGTCAAGGACACCCAGGTCGACCTGCTGGGCGACCTGATCGCCCCGCTGCTCCCGGAGAGCCCGCCGCTCTACCCGGAGGGCGACCTCACCGACGAGCCCGAGATGGTCATGGTCGCGGAGCTGATCCGCGAGGCCGCGCTCGAAGGCGTACGGGACGAGCTGCCGCATTCCATCGCGGTCGTCGTCGAGGAGATGCTGCCGCGCGAGGGCCGTCCGGCGGACAAGCCGCTGCTCGACATCCACGCCAACGTCTACATCGAGCGTCCAAGCCAGAAGGGCATCATCATCGGCCCGAAGGGCAGGCGGCTGAAGGACGTCGGCACGAAGTCGCGCAAGCACATCGAGGCACTGCTCGGTACCCCGGTCTTCCTGGACCTCCATGTGAAGGTCGCGAAGGACTGGCAGCGCGACCCGAAGCAGCTGCGCAAGCTGGGCTTCTGAGTTCTGCCCGGTCCGGCGGCCGGAGGGCGGCGCAGCTGTCCGAAGCCGTCGAGGCCCCCTGGGGCCGATGGGTGCGAGGGCGGGAGTCGAGACGGGTGCCGAAGCAACCGCGCAAGCCGGGGTTCTGCCCCGGGTCGAAGGGCCCGCGCCGAGGGGACCGGGGTACGGGGAATCCGGCGGCCCGGGTCACCGGCAGGCCGGTCTCACGCGCCCTCCTTCAGGACGCGTGAGACCAGGGCCCGCTGGGCGTCGGTGAGCCTCGGGTCCGCGCAGTGGACCGTCCGGTCGCCGACCGTGATCCGGTACTGGAAGCCGTCCGGCACCCCCTTGGGCGGGGTGTCGTGGCCCGCGGCCAGCGCCGACTCGGCCAGCGCCTCCCACTCCGGGGCGTCGTCCCGCCCGGCGGTGTCGACCTCGCTGTGGCGTGCGATGCCGGCGAAGCCGCCGGTCCTGCTGACCTGAATCCGCATGCGATGTCCTCCAACGCCGGACGTCCGGGTTCTACGCGGTCGGTACGCCCACTTCCGACCATGCCTTCAGGACGGCCTCGGTCTCGTCGCCCTCGCCGAAGCGGCTGCGGGCCGCGGCGACCGTCAGCCGGGCGAAGGACGCGAAGTCCGCGTCCACGGCCAGTTGACCACCTGTGAGCACATCGAACCAGAGCTGCCCGGCACGCTCCCACGCATGGCCGCCGAGCGCCGTCGCCAGCAGACAGAACGCGCGGTTCGGGATGCCGGAGTTGAGATGCACCCCGCCGTTGTCCTCGCCGGTGTGGATGTAGTCCTCCATCGACGCGGGCTGCGGGTCCTTGCCCAGCACGTCGTCGTCGTAGGCCGTGCCCGGCGCCTTCATCGAGCGCAGCGCGACGCCCTGGACGCCGGGCGCCAGCAGCCCGGCGCCGATCAGCCAGTCCGCCTGGTCGGCGGTCTGGCCCAGCGTGTACTGCTTCACCAGGGAACCGAAGACGTCGGACATGGATTCGTTGAGTGCGCCGGACTGGCCGTAGTAGCTCAGATTGGCGGTGTAATGGGTCAGGCCGTGGGTCAGCTCGTGACCGATCACGTCGATGGCGACGGTGAAGTCCTGGAAGATCACGCCGTCCCCGTCGCCGAAGACCATCTGCTCGCCGTCGAAGAAGGCGTTGTTGTACTTCTCGTCGTAGTGCACGGAACCGATCAGCGGCAGTCCGTTGCCGTCGATCGAACTGCGGCCGTATGCCTTGAGCAGCAGCTCGAAGGTGGCGCCGAGCCCCGCGTACGCGCGGTTGACGCTCGCGTCCTTCGTCGGATCCTGTCCCTCGGAGCGGACCTTGGTGCCGGGCAGCCGGGTGCGGTGGCGGCAGTCGTAGAGCGTGCGGTCGGGCTTGTCGGAGGCTTCCCCGTCGGTCGCGGGGGCGACGGGCACGGTGACGACCGTGGCCATCTGGCGGCGGGTGCGGCGGGCCGCGTCGCCCTCCAGGGTGCGACGGGAGGGGCCGGCGAGATCGGGGTTGTCGGACTGCGACAGCTTGTCGAGGAGGTGAGGCGGCACGATCGTGCAGAAGACGGGGTGGAACCCGTGCTGTGACTGAGGCTGCATACCGCCGACTGTGGCACCAGGTAATCGATATGTCACTGGTTGCGATCAGGATTGACGAAATGGAGTGATCGGTCACCGTCGGGTGTTTCCTGCGCCCGGTCCCGCATAGTGATACGGGGCCGACGCATCAGGCGCCCCTCGGCTAGTCTCTTTGCATCATGCGTTTCGGGCTGCTTCTTCTTAGCTGCCGCGGCGAGGGCCTGTAGTCGTAGGCCGACCCCCTCCCCGCGGAGTCTTGTGTTGCAGCGACACAGTCGGCCGTCCCATTGGTTGGACCCCGAGGAGCCGTACGCCATGACTGCCGCAAATCCCGCCCAGATCCCCGCCGAGTCCGCCGTCGGCCGTCCGACGCCGATCACCAACGCGACCCAGCTGCAGAAGCCGTCCGGGATGCCGATCCACAAGTACGGCACCTACGAGGCCGTCGACATCCCCGACCGCACGTGGCCGGACAAGCGGATCACGGTCGCGCCCCGCTGGCTCTCCACCGACCTGCGCGACGGCAACCAGGCGCTGATCGACCCGATGTCGCCGGCCCGCAAGCGCGAGATGTTCGATCTGCTCGTACGCATGGGCTACAAGGAGATCGAGGTCGGCTTCCCGTCCTCCGGCGAGACCGACTTCGCTTTCGTCCGCTCCATCATCGAAGAGGGCGCGATCCCCGAGGACGTGACGATCTCCGTCCTGACACAGGCCCGCGAGGACCTGATCGAGCGGACCGTGGAGTCCCTCGTCGGCGCCCACCGCGCCACCGTGCACCTGTACAACGCGACGGCGCCCACCTTCCGCCGGGTCGTCTTCCGCGGCTCCAGGGACGACATCAAGCAGATCGCCGTGGACGGCACGCGGCTGGTCATGGAGTACGCGGAGAAGCTGCTGGGCCCGGAGACGATCTTCGGGTACCAGTACAGCCCCGAGATCTTCACCGACACCGAGCTGGACTTCGCCCTGGAGGTCTGCGAGGCGGTCTGCGACGTCTGGCAGCCGGAGGAGGGCCGCGAGATCATCCTCAACCTGCCCGCCACCGTGGAACGTTCGACGCCGTCCACGCACGCGGACCGGTTCGAGTGGATGTCGCGCAATCTGTCGCGCCGCGAGTTCGTCTGCCTGTCGGTCCACCCGCACAACGACCGAGGCACCGCTGTCGCTGCCGCCGAGCTGGCCATCATGGCCGGTGCGGACCGGATCGAGGGCTGCCTGTTCGGCCAGGGTGAGCGCACCGGCAACGTCGACCTGGTCACCCTGGGAATGAACCTGTTCTCGCAGGGTGTCGACCCGCAGATCGACTTCTCGCAGATCGACGAGATCCGCCGCACCAGCGAGTACTGCAACCAGATGGAGGTCCACCCGCGCCACCCCTACGCGGGCGACCTGGTCTACACCGCCTTCTCCGGCTCCCACCAGGACGCCATCAAGAAGGGCTTCGACGCCATGGAGGCCGACGCTGCCGCCCAGGGCAAGACGGTGGACGACATCGAGTGGGCGGTGCCGTACCTGCCGATCGACCCGAAGGACGTCGGCCGCAGCTACGAGGCCGTCATCCGGGTCAACTCCCAGTCCGGCAAGGGCGGAATCGCCTACGTTCTGAAGAACGACCACAAGCTGGACCTGCCGCGCCGGATGCAGATCGAGTTCTCCCGGATCATTCAGGCCAAGACGGATGCCGAGGGCGGCGAGGTCACCCCGACGCAGATCTGGTCCACGTTCCGCGACGAGTACCTGCCCAACCCGGACAACGCCTGGGGCCGCGTACAGCTGCGCACCGGCCAGACCACGACCGGCTCCGACGGCCAGGACACGATCACCGTCGAGGCGACCGTGGACGGCGCGGACACCGTGCTGACCGGCACCGGCAACGGGCCGATCTCCGCGTTCTTCGAAGCGGTGCAGGCCATCGGTATCGACGCCCGTCTGCTGGACTACACCGAGCACACCATGAGCGAGGGCGCCAGCTCCCAGGCCGCCTCGTACATCGAGTGCGCGATCGACGGAAAGGTCCTGTGGGGCATCGGCATCGACGCCAACACCACCCGGGCCTCGCTGAAGGCGGTCGTCTCCGCCGTCAACCGCGCCAGCCGCTGATCCGGCGCCCGCGAGGGCGTCGAGCCGCACGGCCGAGGACCCCGTCCACCCGCATCCGGGGGGCGGGGTTCGGCCATCTCCGGAGGGTTGTGACGAGCGAGGTGCTGACGCCGCATCACGACTGTGGTTAACATCACGTCCACACGGCAATGTTGCCGGAGGGGGCACCTCCCGTGCCCTTGGGGCTACGGGGGAGTTACGGAGGTGTGCGACGTGCGGTCAGCCCTGGGACAACGCGCCATGAAGCTGCGTATCTGCGGCATCCGCACTGTCTGGGACCCCGTGGGCGACGGCGAGTTCTTCTGCCCCGGCTGCGGCGGCGACCGCAACTACCGCCGCCTCACCGGTCGTCGGCGCTTCGTGGTGCTCGGCGTGCCGATGCTGGCACGCGGCACGGTGGGCCCCGTCGTCGAATGCGCCGCCTGCCGCGAGCACTTCGGCACCGATGCGCTCGACCACCCCACCACCACCCGGCTCTCCGCCATGCTCCGGGATGCCATCCACACCGTCACGCTCGGCGTCCTCGCGGCGGGCGGCACCACCTCGCGTACGGTGCTGGAGACCGCGGCCGCCATCGTGCGCGGAGCCGGATTCGACGACTGCACCGAGGAGCAGCTCTGCACCGTCGTCGAGGTGCTCGCCGCCGACACCGGCAACGGCTCCGCCTTCGACGCCGCGGCCGAGGCCTGCGGGGCGGCCCTCGCCATCGAACTGCACGAGGCGCTGGAACCCCTCGCCCCGCATCTGGCCCCCGCCGGACGTGAATCGATTCTCCTCCAGGGCGCCAGGATCGCGCTCGCCGACGGCCCGTACGGACAGACGGAGCGCGAGGTGCTGACCACGGTCGGCGGCGCGCTGCAGCTCTGCGCCCAGGACACGGCCCGGCTGCTCGCCGAGGCGGCGCGCACCCCCTCCTGACCGCCCCGGGGGGCCGGTGAGCCGACGCCGTACCGGACAATGGTCGTATGAGCTTGTTCCGGGACGACGGCGTGGTGCTGCGCACGCAGAAACTGGGCGAGGCCGACCGGATCATCACGATCCTGACCCGTGGCCACGGCCGGGTCCGCGCCGTCGCGCGCGGGGTGCGGCGCACGAAGTCCAAGTTCGGGGCGCGGCTGGAACCCTTCTCCCACGTCGACGTGCAGTTCTTCGCCCGCGGCAGCGAACTGATCGGCCGCGGACTGCCGCTCTGCACCCAGAGCGAGACGATCGCCCCGTACGGCGGCGGCATCGTCACCGACTACGCCCGCTACACCGCCGGCACCGCGATGCTGGAGACCGCCGAGCGGTTCACCGACCACGAGGGCGAGCCCGCGGTCCAGCAGTACCTGCTGCTCGTCGGCGGGCTGCGCACCCTCGCCCGCGGCGAGCACGAGCCGCATCTCGTCCTCGACGCGTTCCTGCTGCGCTCGCTCGCCGTCAACGGCTACGCACCCAGCTTCGAGGACTGCGCCAGGTGCGGAATGCCCGGACCCAACCGGTTCTTCTCCGTCGCGGCGGGCGGTGTCATATGCGGCGACTGCCGGGTGCCCGGCAGCGTCGTACCCTCGGCTGAGGCCATCACCCTGCTGAGCGCGCTGCTCACCGGCGACTGGGAGACGGCGGAGGCGTGCGAGGCGCGTCATGTCAGGGAGGGGAGCGGACTGGTGTCCGCCTATCTGCACTGGCACCTGGAGCGCGGGCTGCGCTCACTTCGGTACGTAGAGAAATGACTCAGGCAGATCAGGCACAGGGAGCGAGACAGTTCATGGCAGTACGCGGGATGCTCGGCGGCCGTAAGCGGCGCGACTACAAGACCCCGGAGCCGCACCCCTCCGGCGCCACGCCCCCGAAGATCCCCGGCGAGCTGGTGCCCAAGCACGTGGCCGTCGTGATGGACGGAAACGGCCGCTGGGCCAAGGAGCGCGGCCTTCCGCGCACCGAGGGCCACAAGGTCGGCGAGGGCGTCGTCATGGACGTGCTCAAGGGCTGCATCGAGATGGGCGTCAAGAACCTCTCGCTGTACGCGTTCTCCACCGAGAACTGGAAGCGGTCCCCGGAGGAGGTGAAGTTCCTGATGAACTTCAACCGGGACGTCATCCGCCGCCGCCGCGACGAGATGGACGAGCTGGGCATCCGCATCCGCTGGGTGGGCCGCATGCCCAAGCTGTGGAAGTCCGTGGTCCAGGAGCTCCAGGTCGCCCAGGAGCAGACCAAGGACAACGACAGAATGACGCTGTACTTCTGCGTCAACTACGGCGGCCGGGCCGAGATCGCCGACGCCGCGCAGCGCATCGCGCAGGACGTCGCGGCCGGGAAGCTGGACCCGTCCAGGGTCAACGAGAAGACCTTTGCGAAGTACATCTACTACCCGGACATGCCGGACGTCGATCTCTTCGTCCGCCCCAGCGGGGAGCAGCGCACGTCCAACTATCTGATCTGGCAGAGCGCCTACGCCGAGATGGTCTTCCAGGACGTGCTCTGGCCCGACTTCGACCGCCGCGACCTGTGGCGGGCCTGCCTGGAGTACGCCCAGCGGGACCGGCGCTTCGGCGGTGCGGTGGAGACGGGGCAGGAGCCGAAGGGCTGAACGGCGGGGTCCGGGGGCAGCGCCCCCGGACCGTCACTTCTTCGCTTCCGCGCACTCCGCGCAGGTACCGAAGATCTCGACCGTGTGGGCCACGTTCACATAGCCGTGCTGGGAGGCGATGGTCTCCGCCCACTGCTCCACCGCGGGGCCCTCGACCTCCACGGCCTTGCCGCACATCCGGCACACCAGGTGGTGATGGTGTTCCCCGGTCGAGCAGCGCCGGTACACGGACTCGCCGTCCGTGGTGCGCAGCACGTCGACCTCTCCGGCGTCGGCGAGGGACTGGAGGGTGCGGTAGACGGTGGTCAGCCCGACCGAGTCGCCGCGGTGCTTGAGCACGTCGTGCAGCTCCTGGGCGCTGCGGAACTCGTCCACCTCGTCGAGCGCCGCCGCCACCGCCGCCCGCTGCCGGGTCGACCGGCCGCGTACCGGGGCCGCGTTCGTTCCACTGATCGGCGCCGTTGCCACAGCAGCCTCCTCGTGTCGCCCGTACCTGTGTCGGGCCATTGTGCCAGCCCGTCCCGGGGCCGCGGTCAAACCCGGAGCTCGTCCGGGGCCGGACGGGAGGCCGGTACCTCAAGGGTGCACTCCCCGGACGCCGTTTCGCTCCGGCGGGCGCGCCTTCCGGCCAGTGGCGTGGCGAGCAGTGTCACGGCGATGAAGACCGCGATGGCCAGCAGCACGATCGTCGCGCCGGGCGGGACGTCCTGGTAGTACGAGGTCACGGTGCCGGCCAGGGCCACCGCCGTACCGATGACGACCGACAGCACGAATGTCACCCGGAAGGACCTGGAGACCTGCTGCGCGGCAGCGACCGGCACCACCATCAGCGCGCTGACCAGAAGCAGCCCGACGACCCGCATCGCGACGGTGACGGTCACCGCCGCCGTCACGGCGACCAGCAGATTCAGCGCGCGCACCGGCAGTCCGGTGACCCGGGCGAACTCCTCGTCCTGGCTGACCGCGAAGAGCTGGCGGCGCAGCCCCAGCGTCACCAGCAGCACGAAGGCCGCCAGCAGGCAGATCGACACGATGTCCTCGGAGGAGACCGTGGACAGCGAGCCGAAGAGGTACGAGGTGAGGTTGGCGTTGGAGCCGGTGTCGGAGAGGTTGATCAGCAGGACACCGCCCGCCATGCCGCCGTAGAACAGCATGGCCAGCGCGATGTCGCCGCGGGTGCGTCCGTACCAGCGGATCAGCTCCATCACGACGGCACCGGCGACGGCGACCGCGGTGGCCATCCAGACCGGGCTGGTGGAGAGCAGGAAGCCGAGCCCGACGCCGGTCATCGCGATGTGGCCGATGCCGTCGCCCATCAGGGCCTGTCGGCGCTGGACGAGGTAGATGCCGACGGCGGGGGCGATGACGCCGACGAGCACGGCGGCGAGCAGGGCCCGCTGCATGAAGGGAGGGTTGAGGAATTCCATGATCAGCTCAGCAGTCCCGTCCGGACGGGCCCGGTGGCCGCGTGGGGGTGTACATGGTCGTGTCCGGGCAGGGCGTGCTGGCCCAGCGCCTTCGGGGGCGGCCCGTCGTGCATCACACAGCCGTCGCGCAGTACGACCGCGCGGTCGATCAGCGGTTCCAGCGGGCCGAGCTCGTGCAGCACCAGCAGCACCGTGGTGCCGGCCGCGACCTGCTCGCGCAGGGTCGTGGCGAGGATCTCCTGGCTGGCCAGGTCGACGCCGGCCATCGGCTCGTCCATGATCAGCAGCTCGGGTTCGGCGGCCAGCGCGCGGGCGATCAGCACCCGCTGGTGCTGGCCGCCGGAGAGCGCGTCCACCGAGTCCTCGGCGCGGTCGGCGAGGCCGACGAGCTCGATGGCCCGGTCGACGGCGGCCCGGTCGGCCTTGCGGAGCAGGCCGAGCCTGGTGCGGGACAGCCGTCCGGAGGTGACGACTTCGCGGATCGTGGCGGGGACACCGCCGGCCGCCGTGGTGCGCTGGGGTACGTAGCCGATCCGTGCCCAGCCGCGGAAGCGGCGCAGCGGGGTGCCGAACAGCTCGACGGAGCCGCCGGTGAGCGGGACCTGCCCGATGACGGAGCGCACGGCGGTCGACTTGCCCGAGCCGTTGGCGCCGAGCAGGGCGGTGACCTCGCCGCGGTGGACGGTCAGGTCGATGCCCCGCAGCACCGGCCGTGCGCCGAGCGTGGCCGTGGCGCCCCGCAGGGCTATCACGGGTTCGGTCGTGGTGCTCCCGGTCTCGGGCATGAGTGCCTCCGATGCTGCTGTGGCGGGTGGTACGGGGGTCACTTCGCGCCGAGCGCCTTCTGCAGGGCGGCGAGGTTGGACTGCATGACCTCGATGTAGTCGTCGCCCTTGGACTCGGTCGTGATTCCTTCGAGCGGGTCCAGGACGTCGGTCTTCAGGCCGGTGTCCTCGGCGACGGTCTTCGCGGTCCTGTCGCTGGCGAGCGTCTCGAAGAACACGGTGGTGGCCTTGTTCTTCTCCGCGATGGTGTGGATCTCGTTGATCCGGGCGGGGCTGGGCTCGGCCTCGGGGTCGACGCCGGCGATGCCCTCCTGGGTGAGGCCGTAGCGCTCGGCGAGGTATCCGAAGGCGGAGTGGGTGGTGATGAACGTCTTGGTGGAGGTGTTCTTCAGCCCGTTCACGTACGCCGTGTTCAGATCGTCGAGCTTGGTGACCAGCGCGTCCGTGCTCTTGCGGTAGTCCGCGGCGTGGTCGGGGTCGGCCTTCTCCAGGGACGCGCCCACGCCCTTGGCGACCTCTGCGTACTTCACCGGGTCCAGCCAGATGTGCGGGTCGGCCCCGGCCTCGTCGCCGTGGTGCTCGTGGTCGTGCTCGTCGGCGCCGGTCTCGGTGCCGTGGTCCTCCAGCGTGGTGAGCTTCGAGGCGTCGGTGACGTTCTTCGCGCCGGACTGCACGATGGCGTCGTCCACGGCGGGCTGGATGCCCTTGATGTACAGGACGAGGCCGGCGTCGGTGAGCCCGCCGATCTGCCGCGGGCTGAGCTCCAGGTCGTGCGGCTCCTGGCCCGGCTTGGTCAGCGTGGTGACGGAGACATGCTTCCCGCCTATCTCCTCGGCCAGGAACTGCATCGGATAGAACGAGGCCACCACGTCCAGCTTGTCGCCGTTCTTGCCGTTTGCGGCGTCGGGGGAGGAGCAGGCGGTGAGGGCGGTGAGGCCGAGGGCGACTGCTCCGGCGACGGCGGAGGTGGGTATGAGGCGGCTTACGTTCATGACAGTCATTTTCAACAAAGTTGGAAACGATTGTCAACAAGGCTTATGAGATGACTTCCCGGCCGGCGATGCCGGTACCGATTTGATCCAAGGGGCGTGCCCGCCGGTAATCTGAGACATTCGCCCGCCCGTCTCCTGATCACCACCCCCACCGAGGCGCGCTTCGCGCCACCCCTGTCCAACTTTCGTCGCAATGAAGAGAGCACCGTGGCCGCCGACAAGATCGACTCCATCGTCAGCCTGAGCAAGCGCCGTGGCTTCGTCTACCCGTGCAGTGAGATCTACGGAGGCCAGAAGGCCGCCTGGGACTACGGGCCGCTGGGCGTCGAGATGAAGGAGAACCTCAAGCGCCAGTGGTGGCGCTACATGGTCACCTCGCGCGAGGACGTGGTCGGTATCGACTCGTCGGTCATCCTCGCCCCCGAGGTCTGGGTCGCCTCCGGTCACGTCGCCACGTTCACCGACCCGCTGACCGAGTGCACCTCCTGCCACAAGCGCTTCCGTGCCGACCACCTGGAGGAGGCGTACGAGGAGAAGCACGGCCACGCGCCCGCGAACGGCCTGGCCGAGCTCAACTGCCCCAACTGCGGAAACAAGGGCACCTTCACCGAGCCCAAGCAGTTCTCGGGCCTGCTCTCCACCCACCTCGGCCCGACCCAGGACTCCGGCTCGGTCGCCTACCTGCGCCCCGAGACCGCCCAGGGCATCTTCACCAACTTCGGCCAGGTGCAGCAGACCTCGCGCAAGAAGCCGCCGTTCGGCATCGCCCAGATGGGCAAGTCCTTCCGGAACGAGATCACTCCGGGCAACTTCATCTTCCGCACCCGCGAGTTCGAGCAGATGGAGATGGAGTTCTTCGTCAAGCCGGGCGAGGACGAGGAGTGGCAGCAGTACTGGATGGACCAGCGCTGGAACTGGTACACGGACCTCGGCCTGCGCGAGGAGAACATGCGCTGGTACGAGCACCCGAAGGAGAAGCTCTCCCACTACTCCAAGCGCACCGCCGACATCGAGTACCGCTTCCGCTTCGGCGGCAGCGAGTGGGGTGAGCTGGAGGGCGTCGCCAACCGCACGGACTACGACCTCAAGGCGCACTCCAAGGCGTCCGGCTCCGACCTGGCGTACTACGACCAGGAGGCCGGCGAGCGCTGGACCCCGTACGTCATCGAGCCGGCGGCCGGTGTCGGCCGGGCGATGCTCGCCTTCCTCCTCGACGCCTACATCGAGGACGAGGCGCCCAACGCCAAGGGCGTCATGGAGAAGCGCACCGTGATGCGCCTCGACCCGCGCCTCGCGCCGGTCAAGGTCGCCGTCCTGCCGCTGTCCCGCAACCCGCAGCTGTCGCCGAAGGCCAAGGGCCTCGCGGCCGACCTGCGGAAGAACTGGAACATCGAGTTCGACGACGCGGGCGCCATCGGCCGCCGCTACCGCCGCCAGGACGAGATCGGTACGCCGTTCTGCGTCACCGTCGACTTCGACACCCTCGACGACAACGCGGTGACCGTGCGCGAGCGCGACACCATGAAGCAGGAGCGCGTCTCCCTGGACCAGATCCAGGCCTACCTCGGCGCCCGTCTGCTGGGCTGCTGACCCACCGCGCCCACGGGCGGAGCCCCGGTCCCCGCGCAGGGGACCGGGGCTCCGTCGTACCGCGGCACCGGCCGCCGCCCGGCCGGAAATCGGGTGCGACGGCGGGGCGGGCCGGGGTACGGTTCCGGCATGTATTCGTTCTTCCAGATCTACGAGTGAGAGCGCGGCGGGGTCGACCACCCGCCGCCCACCGGACCGATTCCAGGTCGCCTCAGACCTCACTTCGCACTACGAACGGGAGAACGCCGTGGCCAAGAGCCGTAACAACCTGCTGGGTGTGGGCGGACAGCGCAAGAAGCTGTCCCGCGCCGGGCAGCAGGGCGCCGGCCCTGCGCGCGATGCCGACCGCAAGGCGGCCGCCGACCAGAAGCAGGAGCTGCTGCGCAAGATGCGCGAGCGTGCGCAGTCGGGCGCGACGGAGCCCTCGTCGGACGACACCGCGCAGCCGGAAACGACCGGGCAGGACGCACCGGCGCAGAGCTGACGCCTCTTCGACACCCGTACGGGCGTGGGCCCGGATCACACCGCGTGATCCGGGCCCACGCCCTTGTCCGTGCCCCGTGTTCACGCCACCCTGCGCGGCAGCCGCAGACTGAGCAGCGTCGTCAGCACCCCGGCCAACTGCACCAGCGGCGTGACGGCCGGCGCGTCCTGCATGCCCGAGCGGTCCGCGCATGGTGACGTACGCCCCCGCCGACGAGGGGACCGGGCAGCGGCTCCAGAGCCTTCAGGCCCTGGAGCTCGCCGACGCCTGATCCCCGGACGGGGCGCCCGTCGGCTTCTCCAGCCGCTGCGCGGTCCGGCGTGCGGTCTCCCGCGCCCAGTGCCCGCTCGTCAGCGCCCCCACCAGCAGGACGCACAGCCCGCACCCGCCGATGATCCACCAGGCGGGCTTGCTCGCGTCCACGAACGCCGCCGCGTACTCGGAGCCGCGCGGCGACCCGGTCCCGGCCACCCCCGCCGCCAGCACCGCGCCGATCACGGCGACCCCGAGCGTCCCGCCGATCTGCCGGCTGGTCGACGCGACCGCGGCCGCCACCCCGGCCTGCGAACGCGGCATCCCGGAGACGGCCGTGTTGGTGATCGGTGCGTTCACCATGCCGAAGCCGAGGCCGAACAACACATAGCCGGTGAACAGCAGGACGTCGTCGGTCTCCGCGTCGAACACGGCGAACAGCAGCCCGCATGCCGTCATGGCCACGCCCGCCACGAGCAGCGGCAGCCGCGGCCCCCGGCTGCCGACGAGCCGCCCGGACAGCGGCGCGCAGACAAAGGTCAGGGCCGCCATCGGCAGCATGTACAGACCGGCGTGCAGCGCGCTCAGCCCGCGCACGTTCTGCAGATAGAGGGTGTTGAGGAAGAGGAACCCGCTCAGCGCGGCGAAGGCACAGACCGCTATGACGGTGGCCCCGCTGAACGGGGCGCTGTGGAAGAACCGCAGATCGATCAGCGGCTCGGCACGCCGGGGCTCGTACAGCAGCAGCCCGATCAGGGAGCACCCGGCGAGCGCGGCGAACAGCAGGATCCGCGGCGAGTCCCAGCCCTCCGAGGGCGCCTCGATGATCGCGTACGTCAGCGAACCGAGCAGCCCGATCACCAGCAGCTGCCCCACCGGGTCCGGGCGGCGCGGCTTCGGGGCGCGGGACTCGGGGACGTACCGCCAGGTGAGCAGGAGTGCGGCGAGACCGACCGGCAGATTGATCCAGAAGATCGACCGCCAGCCGACCGAGTCCACCAGCAGACCGCCGACCACCGGGCCCGCCGCCATGGAGATGCCGACGACACCGCCCCACACACCGATGGCGCGGGCCCGCTCGCGCGGGTCGGTGAACGTGTTGGTGATGATCGACATCGCGACGGGGTTGAGCATCGAACCGCCCACCGCCTGCACCATCCGGAACGCCACCAGCGACTCCAGGTTCGGTGCCACGGAGCAGAGCAGCGACCCGAGGGTGAACAGGACGAGCCCGATCTTGAAGACCTTGCGGCGCCCGATCCGGTCGGCGGTGGAGCCCGCGAGCATCAGCAGTGAGGCCAGGACAAGGGTGTACGCGTCGATCGTCCACTGCATGCCGGCGACGGTGGCGTGCAGCTCCTTCTGCATGGAGGGCAGGGCGACGTTGAGCACGGTGTTGTCGAGACTGACGAGCAGCAGGCTCATGCAGCAGATCGCCAGTACCAACTGCCGTCGGCGGTGACTGAGCTCGGGCATACATGGATAGTACGGTTAACTAACGAACTCCGCTGCCGGAGGGCGCGACTCCGTACGCGACAATGGAGCAATGACCACGCTCGCCCCTTCCCTCCCGCTGCTCCGGATCGGCCCGCACGCGGTGCAGCCGCCGGTGGTGCTCGCCCCCATGGCCGGCATCACCAACGCCCCGTTCCGCACCCTGTGCCGGGAGTTCTCCGGCGGCAAGGGGCTGTTCGTCAGCGAGATGATCACCACGCGGGCGCTGGTCGAGCGCAACGAGAAGACCATGCAGCTGATCCACTTCGACGCGAGCGAGACGCCGCGCTCGATCCAGCTGTACGGAGTGGACCCGGTCACCGTCGGCAAGGCCGTCCGCATGATCGTCGACGAGGACCTCGCCGACCACATCGACCTGAACTTCGGCTGCCCGGTCCCCAAGGTGACCCGCAAGGGCGGCGGCTCGGCGCTCCCTTACAAGCGGCCGCTGCTGCGCGCGATCCTCAACCAGGCGGTCTCCAACGCGGGCGATCTGCCGGTCACCATCAAGATGCGCAAGGGCATCGACGACGACCACATGACCTACCTGGACGCGGGCCGGATCGCGGTCGAGGAGGGGGTCACCGCCGTCGCCCTGCACGGCAGGACGGCCGCCCAGCACTACGGCGGCACCGCCGACTGGGACGCCATCGCCCGCCTCAAGGAACACGTCCCGGAGATCCCCGTCCTCGGCAACGGCGACATCTGGTGCGCGGACGACGCCCGCCGGATGATGCGCGAGACCGGCTGCGACGGCGTGGTCGTGGGCCGCGGCTGCCTGGGCCGCCCCTGGCTCTTCGGCGACCTGGTGAGCGAGTTCGAGGGCACGGGGGCTCGGCAGGCGCCGGAGCTCCGGAAAGTCGCCGAAGTGATGCTGCGGCACGCGACGCTGCTGGGGGAGTGGATCGGCGACGAGACACGCGGGGTGATCGACTTCCGCAAGCATGTCGCCTGGTACCTCAAGGGCTTCTCGGTCGGCTCGGAGATGCGCAAGAAGCTCGCGGTCACCTCGTCGCTGGAGGAGCTGGGCGGCCAGTTGCAGGAGCTGGACCTGGACCAGCCGTGGCCGGACGGCGCGGACGGGCCGCGCGGGCGCACCTCGGGCAACAACCGCGTCGTGCTGCCGGACGGCTGGCTGAAGGACCCGTACGACTGCGCGGGCGTGAGCCCGGACGCGGAGCTGGACACCTCGGGCGGCTGAGGCGGTCCACCGAGGGGCGGCAACGGGCCTTCCGGGCCCTTGCCCGGCTCGCCCCGCCTCTTCCATGGCACGCGGCGCCACAGGCACCGCGTGCCTCTTCTTTTGCATCGCTCATATGAGCGCAATATCTGGCCGGATTCGATGGCAGTTCGGCGGGTGGGCGAGTCGAACCAGCCGACTGTGGGTATCACGCGGCGATTCCGTTCACTCTCAGGTTTGATTCATAATCATCTCGTGACTGCCGGTTGTCGATCAGGTGTCCGGATGGTGACATCTGAGCACCGGCCGTAGAGTGATTCTCGCCACCCTGAGAGCCTGCATGCTCAGATGAGCGCAATTTTGAGGGCTTGACTTCTCAAATGATGGCACTCGGTGCCAAAGGTCCTCCGGTTTGATCGATCGACGCTTCCGTTGCGGAGTGTCGCTGTAATGTCGAAACTCGTGGCCCTGAGTGCTGATTCGTTCAAGAAGTGAATGCGCGGCTCTGTTCCGGCGACAGGTGACGTCACTTTCGATCTACTGGCGGACGGGTGGTTGAGGCCTCATGACGCGCAAGTGGACGTACCCAGACACCTTCGATCTGGGTATGTTCCTCGCCGTCAGGGCAGCCATCGCGTCCTCGAGGAGTCGAGACCCGTGTCGGAAAACAAAGATTCCCACGTATCCACCCCGGAATCCCGGGAGTCCGAGGGCGAGAAGTTCGTTTATGACTTCACCGAGGGCAACAAGGACCTGAAGGACCTCCTCGGCGGCAAGGGCGCGAACCTCGCCGAGATGACCAACCTCGGGCTCCCCGTCCCTCCGGGATTCACCATCACCACCGAGGCGTGCAAGGTCTACCTCGAGAGTGGCGAGGAGCCGGCCGAGCTGCGTGCCGAGGTCAGCGCCCACCTCGACGCCCTTGAGGCACGGATGGGCAAGAAGCTCGGCCAGGCCGACGACCCGCTGCTGGTCTCCGTCCGCTCCGGCGCGAAGTTCTCGATGCCCGGCATGATGGACACGGTTCTCAACATCGGCCTCTCCGACGAGTCCGTGGCCGGTCTCGCCGCCCAGGCCGGCGACGAGCGGTTCGCGTGGGACTCCTACCGCCGCCTCATCCAGATGTTCGGCAAGACCGTCCTCGGTGTCGACGGCGACCTCTTCGAGGAGGCGCTGGAGGCGGCGAAGGAGTCCAAGGGCGTCACCGTCGACGTCGACCTCGACGCGGCCGACCTGAAGAAGCTGGTCAAGCAGTTCAAGAAGATCGTCGCCCGGGACGCCGGCCGCGACTTCCCGCAGGACCCGCGCGAGCAGATGGACCTGGCCATAAAGGCCGTCTTCGACTCGTGGAACACCGACCGGGCCAAGCTCTACCGCCGCCAGGAGCGCATCCCCGGCGACCTGGGCACGGCCGTCAACATCTGCTCGATGGTCTTCGGCAACCTCGGCCCCGACTCCGGTACGGGCGTCGCGTTCACCCGTGACCCGGCCAGCGGCCACCAGGGCGTCTACGGCGACTACCTGCAGAACGCGCAGGGCGAGGACGTCGTCGCCGGCATCCGCAACACCATGCCGCTCGCCGAGCTGGAGTCGATCGACAAGAAGTCGTACGACCAGCTGATGCAGATCATGGAGACCCTCGAAACGCACTACAAGGACCTGTGCGACATCGAGTTCACCATCGAGCGCGGCCGGCTGTGGATGCTCCAGACCCGGGTCGGCAAGCGCACCGCCGGTGCCGCCTTCCGGATCGCGACCCAGCTCGTCGACCAGGGCCTGATCGACGAGGCCGAGGCGCTCCAGCGGGTCAACGGAGCGCAGCTCGCGCAGCTGATGTTCCCGCGCTTCGACGACGAAGCAGCCACCGAGCTGCTGGGCCGCGGCATCGCCGCCTCGCCGGGCGCCGCGGTCGGCAAGGCCGTCTTCGACTCGTACACCGCGGTCAAGTGGTCGCGCTCCGGCGAGAAGGTCATCCTGATCCGCCGCGAGACCAACCCCGATGACCTCGACGGCATGATCGCGGCCGAGGGCATCCTGACCTCGCGCGGCGGCAAGACCTCGCACGCCGCCGTCGTCGCCCGCGGCATGGGCAAGACCTGTGTCTGCGGTGCCGAGGACCTGGAGGTCGACACCAAGCGCCGCCGGATGACGGTGGGCGGCCGGGTCATCGAGGAGGGCGATGTCGTCTCCATCGACGGCTCCACCGGCAAGGTGTACCTCGGTGAGGTCCCCGTCGTGCCGTCCCCGGTCGTCGAGTACTTCGAGGGCCGGATGCACGCCGGCGCCGACGACGCCGACGAGCTGGTCGCCGCCGTGCACCGGATCATGGCGTACGCGGACCGGGTGCGCCGGCTGCGGGTGCGGGCCAACGCCGACAATGCCGAGGACGCGCTGCGGGCCCGCCGCTTCGGCGCCCAGGGCATCGGCCTGTGCCGCACCGAGCACATGTTCCTCGGCGAGCGCCGCGAGATGGTCGAGAAGCTGATCCTCGCGGACACCGATGCCGAGCGCGAGGTCGCGCTGCAGGAGCTGCTTCCGCTCCAGAAGGCCGACTTCATCGAGCTGTTCGAGGCGATGGACGGACTGCCCGTCACCGTGCGGCTGCTCGACCCGCCGCTGCACGAGTTCCTGCCCGACATCACCGAGCTCTCGGTGCGGGTCGCGCTCGCCGAGTCCCGCAAGGACGCCAACGAGAACGACCTGCGTCTGCTCCAGGCCGTGCACAAGCTGCACGAGCAGAACCCGATGCTCGGTCTGCGCGGGGTCCGTCTCGGTCTCGTCATCCCTGGTCTGTTCGCCATGCAGGTACGGGCGATCGCCGAGGCCGCGGCCGAGCGCAAGAACGCCAAGGGCGACCCGCGTGCCGAGATCATGATTCCGCTCGTCGGCACGGTCCAGGAGCTGGAGATCGTCCGCGAGGAGGCCGACCAGGTCATCGCCGAGGTCGAGGCCGCCACCGGCACCCGGCTGAAGCTCACCATCGGCACGATGATCGAGCTGCCGCGTGCCGCGCTGACCGCGGGCCAGATCGCCGAGGCCGCGCAGTTCTTCTCCTTCGGTACGAACGACCTGACGCAGACCGTGTGGGGCTTCTCCCGCGACGACGTGGAGGCCTCGTTCTTCACCGCGTACCTGGAGAAGGGCATCTTCGGGGTGTCGCCGTTCGAGACGATCGACAAGGACGGCGTCGGCTCGCTGGTCCGCAGCGCCGTCGCGGCCGGCCGGGCCACCCGCCCGGACCTGAAGCTCGGCGTCTGCGGCGAGCACGGCGGAGACCCGGAGTCGGTGCACTTCTTCCACGAGGCGGGCCTGGACTACGTGTCCTGCTCCCCGTTCCGTATCCCCGTGGCCCGGCTCGAAGCGGGCCGGGCGGCGGCGGGTTCGACGGGCAGCGACAGCCGCTGATCCGGCACCAAATCCCCTGACTCCGCTCCGGAGCCGCCGTCGGCCCCTCACCACCCTCACCGGCTCGACGGCGACTCCGGAACGCTTCAGGACGGCGGCACCCTGTGCGGGGGTGTCGCTGTTCCGTTTCGTTCTGGGGAAATCTTTGTTCGGCGTTGTTCCTTTTTCTTCGCGCATTAGTCACGGTTCGTTCAATGCGCAAAGAGGTGAGCCGAGAACGGGCCGGGATGCGGTCCACGGGTCCCCACCCATGGACCGCACCCGGGTTACCCCGTCGGGTACGGTGCCGCACCGTCGTCCACCGTCGTCGGGCGCGCGAAACCCCCCACGGCCTTCACTCGCCCTCCCGGTGGCGCCGGAATCGTGCCCGACGCCGTACAGCTTTTCGGGTGATGGCGGGTGGGTGCGAGGCGTTTCACCTCTGGCCGAAACCCCGTGGTGACGTGCTGTTACGGATCACCTACCCTGGGGTGGGGGTAATTGCAGGTGCAACAGGTGGGGGCCCGGTGCTGCGTATCCATATGTCCGGAGTGGACCTTTCCAAGGTGCGGATGGCCACTCGGCCGGACGCGTTGTGGGAAACCGCTCTGAGTTTCCACCGGCTGAGGGACCGGCGTGGTTCCGCGGTGTTCGGGAAATGGCGTACGGAAACCCGGCGTCGGTTGAAGGGGGAAGTGCGCCCGTTGGCCGCGGTGATTCCACCGCGCGGCTATTTCCCGGATTTTCTGACGCCTTCCCAGGAAGGCGGCGAACCGTACGGCATCGACGCGGGAATGGAGGCATTACGCGGCACCTCGCCCGGCCGGGTCCTCGCCGAACTCGCCCTGCTCGCCGCCGAACGCCGCGATCCGGGCCGCTCCCCGGACGGCCGCGCCGAATCGTTCGGCCGCCTCGTCGGCGCCCTGCGCAGCTACCACCGCGCCGCCATCGAGCCGTACTGGCCGCACATCCGGGCCAGCGTGGAGGCCGACCGCGCGGTCCGCGGCCGCGCCCTGCTGGACGGCGGCGCGGACGAACTGCTCGCCTCCCTCCCGCCGATGATCCGCTGGCGGGCCCCCGTGCTGGAGGCGGACTACCCCGTCGACCGGGACGTCCATCTGGACGGCCGGGGGCTGCTGCTCCAGCCGTCCTTCTTCTGCCGCGTCACCCCCGTCGTCTACCGCGACCCGGAGCTGCCGCCGGTCCTGGTCTACCCGGTCACCCACTCCCGCGCCCCGGTCTTCGCCGAACCGGGCCCCTGGCTCGGCCGGCTCCTCGGCAGCACCCGCTCGACGGTCCTGAGCGCCATAGGGAACGGCTGCACGACCAGCGAGCTCGCCCTGCGAGCCGGAGTATCCCTCGCCTCGGCGAGCCAGCACGCCTGTGTGCTGCGCGAGGCGGGCCTGATCCACACCCTGCGGCACGGCGGCTCGGTCCTGCACACGCTGACCCCCCTGGGTGGATCGCTGCTCCGGGGCGGCGCACCGCTCGCCATGTCCTGAGGCGGGCGCCGGCCCTGAGGGCTGATGCGACGGCAGGCGGACGGGATCCGAAGCGGCGAGAATTTTTTTGCGGGCGGCGATGAGTTCCGCGATGCCCCACCGTCTACCTGTCGTACACGTTCGAACAACAGAGAGCGAAGCGGCCATGCCTCAGATGATCTTCGTCAACCTGCCGGTCAAGGACCTCGAAGCAACCAAGGCGTTCTTCGGCAAGCTGGGCTTCTCGTGCAATCCGCAGTTCACCGACGAGAACACCGCGTGTCTTGTCATCAGCGACACCATTTTCGCGATGCTCCTCACCGAGCCGCGGTTCAAGGAGTTCACCAAGAAGGAGATCGCCGACGCCTCGAAGTCCACCGAGGTGATTCTCGCCCTGAGTGCCGAGAGCCGGGAGAAGGTGGACGAGCTGGTCGACACCGCCCTCGCCTCCGGCGGATCGCCGGCCAACGAGACGGTGGACTACGGCCACATGTACGGCCGTTCCTTCCAGGACCCGAACAACCACATCTGGGAGGTCATGTGGATGGATCCCGCGGTCGTCGAAGGCTGAGGGCGGTCCCGCTCAGGGGGTGAGGTCCGGATATGTCACCCCGGTGAGCTGTTCGGACGCCACCCAGAGCCGCTCGCTCGTCACATCGTCGCGTGTCCAGCCCGCCCGCCAGGACGGGGCGGGCGCACCGCGCCAGCCCAGCGCTCCCGGCCCGGTGAACGAGTCGGGGCGCACGCCGGGCGCGGTGGCCGCGTACAGCGTGGGCAGCGCACCGGCCGAAGCGGGCTGGGCGACGATCCGGTTGCCCAGCTCGAAGAACCGTTCCATCGCCCGGCGGCTCTCCATCCGGGCGGCCGCGGACTGGAGGTTGGTCGCCGCGTATCCCGGGTGCGCGGAGGCGGCCACCAGCCGGGAGCCGGCCTTTGCGAGCCGTCGCGCCAGCTCGTGGACGAAGAGCAGATTGGCGGTCTTCGAGCGGCCGTATGCGATCCAACGACGGTAGTTCCGCTCGCTGTTGAGATCCCCCATGTCGAGGTCGGACAGCGCGTGCATCCCGCTGGAGACGGTCACCACACGTGCCCCGGGGGTGTCGAGGAGCCGGGGGAGCAGCAGCCCGGTGAGGGCGAAGTGTCCCAGGTGGTTGATGCCGAACTGCCTCTCGAAGCCGTCGGATGTCGTCCCGTACGGGAGGGCCATCACGCCTGCGTTGTTGATCAGCAGATCGAGCCGGGCGGGCACGTGGGTCGCGGCGAACTCGCGCACCGAGCCCAGATCGGCCAGATCGAGCGGTACGAACGCCACCTCCGCGCCGGTCACGGCCTTTCGGATGCGGGCCTCGGCCTCCCTGCCGCGCGTCTCGTCACGGCAGGCGAGCAGGACCCTCGCTCCGTGCCGGGCAAGCTCCCGCGCGGTGTGCAGGCCGATACCGCTGTTGGCTCCGGTGACCACGGCCGTACGGCCCCTCTGGTCCGGTATGTCGTTCGCGTTCCAGCCGTGGCTCATGCGCCCAGCGTACGGCGGCTCGGGAACCTCAGGTTTGGCTCAATCCGATGGACTGTGCATGGATCGCCTCCCTAGGGTCGCGACCATGCCCGATATCACCATCACCACCCTGATCGTCCTCTGCCTCGCCGCAGCCGCCGCGGGCTGGATCGACGCGGTGGTCGGGGGCGGCGGACTGCTTCTGCTGCCCGCGTTGCTCCTGGGCCTGCCGCATGTCCCGGCCGCGCAGGTACTGGGCACGAACAAGGCCGTCGCGATCGTCGGTACGTCGGGCGCCGCCGTGACGTACGTACGCAAGGCGCCGGTGAAGGTCGGGACCGCGCTGCGGATCGGGCTCGCGGCGCTGGCCGGATCGATGGCCGGGGCGTTCTTCGCCGCCGGGATCAGCAGCGAGGTGCTGCGGCCGGTGATCATGGTGGTGCTGCTGGCCGTCGCGGCGTTCGTGATGCTGCGGCCCTCGTTCGGCAAGGACACCGGCGACGGCGAGCGGCAGAAGGTCACCCGGGCCCGCACGATCACGGCCATCGTGCTGGTCGGCGGCGGAATCGGCCTCTACGACGGGCTGTTCGGCCCCGGCACGGGAACGTTCCTGGTGCTGGCGCTGACCGCGGTGCTCCGACTCGACCTGGTGACGGCGTCCGCCACCGCCAAGATCGTCAATGTCTGCACCAACGGCGGCGCGTTGGCGATGTTCGCCTACCAGGGCAGTGTGCTGTGGCAACTGGCCGCGCTGATGGCGGTGTTCAACCTGGCGGGCGGACTCCTCGGGGCGCGGATGGCGCTCAGGAAGGGCAGCGAGTTCGTCCGCGGTGTGCTGCTCGTCGTGGTGTTCTCGCTGGTCGCGAAGCTGGCCTTCGACCAGTGGACGGCCTGAACGGCCCGTGCCCGCAGGCCGGGTTCAGCGGACGGTGGTCAGATGCGCGTACGCCACCACATTGCCCTGATAGCCCGTCGTCTTCGAGAAGCCGCCGCCGCACGTGATCAGCCGCAGCGAGGCGAAGGGCGAGGCGCCGTAGACCCGCTGGTCGGGGAAGTTCTCGTTCTCGTAGACCTCGATCGCGTCGATGGAGAAGACGGCGGTACGGCCGTCCTGACGGACCACCTCGACCGTGCTGCCCTTCTGCAGGGCGCCCAGGTCGTAGAAGACCGACCTCCCCTGCGCGTTGTCCACATGGCCGGCGACGATCGCGCTGCCACTGGAGCCCGGGGGAGTGCCGTCCCGGTACCAGCCGACGATGTTGCGGTTCCCGGCGGGCGGCACATCGAGACTGCCGTCGGCCCCGAGCCCGAGCCGCATCATCGGGGCGTCGACCCGGATGCTCGGGATGCGGATGCGTACGGGGGCAGAGGGCTTCAGCGGTTCGGCGACCGGCGATCCCGGCTGCGGTGCCGGGCCGCCGGCGAAGGCCTGGGCGGCGGTCGGCCGGGGTGGGGACAGTTGGGTGTCGGCACCGTTCCGGATCAGCCAGACACCGGCCAGCGCCGTGATGGCCAGCAGCCAACCCTTGGCCTTCTCGGACACGGTCGTCCTCCGGGAGACGGGAATGGGGACGGTCCCGTCCCGGTGGCGCGCTGCCACCGGGACGGAAACCGGGCGGTACGGCGACGTGAATGCGTCTCCGTCAGCCGTCTCCCTGCGTGCCGCTCGCCCGGCGACGCAGGAGCCAGGCTCCGCCGACGGCGGTCACGGCGAGAACGCCGGTGCCCGCCGCGATCTGGGTGGTGTCGGGCCGGACGCTGCCGCCGACTCCGGTTTTGACGTGCCCGGTGGGGCCCGCGGGGGCGTCCCCGGGGCGGTGCCCGGAGGAGGAGTTGTCGTGTTCCGACGAGGACGAGTCGTCGCGCCCGGACGAGCTCTCGCCTTGGCCTGCTTCCTCGTCCCGGCCCGTGTCTTCGCCTTGGTCCTTCTTTTCGCCTTGGCCCGTGTCCTCGTTTTGGTCCTTCTTCTCGTCTCGGCCCGTGTCTTCGCCTTGGTCCTTCTTCTCGCCTTGGCCCGCGTCCTCTCCTTGGTCCGTCTTTTCATCTCGGCCTGCGTCCTCGGCTCGGCCCGCGTCATCGCCCCCGGACGGGGTGTCGGACCCGCCCGGGACATCGAGTCCGGAGAAGTCGCCCCCCGAGGCGGAGTCGAGCAGCGAGGGCGCGACGAGGCCGGAAAGGTTGTCGAGGCTGAACGGGTTGTCCGTGCCGGACCCGGTCTCATCGCCCCCGGAGTCGTCGCCCGCGGCCTTTTCGGCGGTGGTGGCCGCTGCCCCGGCGGTGGTGGCCTGTGCCCCGAGGTCTCCGGTGGTCCGGGACACGGCACCAGCGGCGTCGGCCTGCGGTGCGCCGGCATCATCTGCGTACGCGGACGGCCCGGCGAGGAAGCCGAGCGTGGCTATGGCGACCGCGGATGCGGCAGTACCGGTCACTAGGCGGGCAGGACGCATGGGGGTTCCTCCGGCGATGGCGCGAGTAGGCGTGTCCTGACCCCGAGCTAACGGCCGGTCCGCCACCGATGCCTGCTGACATCGAGTCAGCTTGCACCCGAACAGATCGGCGCGACCTCCTTGCCAAGGTGTAAACGCGCAGGTCACGGTGGTGATCGAGGTGGGCGGGGTCGATCCCGTGCCACCAGGCGCCGATCGGGTGACGCCACCCGGGAGGAAAGTGGCGTACGTCACAGGAATGACCTCGCGGGTGGCGGGCACACGTCTCACACCCCCCACGGGACGGTGCACGAGGCCGCCCCCGGCCACCGCCCCCGCCGGGCCCCTCCCCCCTGGGCCCGGCGGGGGCGGATCCGCGCCGGAGAGGATCGGCCGCACGGTCATGGTCCGTGGCCGACTGCCGCAGCGGCACTTCGACCTCATGGCGAGAACGGTCAAAGGCCGGTGCAGGCCCGCAGCGTGGACCGGGTCGGCGTGCGCGCATACGGACCCGTGCAGGACCTGATGGGGCCCTGAACCCGCGACTGCCCGTCTTCCGACTGCTCGCCGAACCCCTCCAGGCCGTCGGTCGGGACCGCGAGCCGATCCGCTCCCGGGTCCGTGAACTTCTGGCACCGGTCCGCCTGGACGCCTCGGCGGGCGGCCGTTTCCCGGCCGCGCGCTCCGGCGGACAGCGCCGGCGGCTCGGTATCGCCAGGGCCCCCGGCAGCGCCCTTCCCGGCGCGATCGCCCGGCCACGGCGGGGCGGGACCGTCGGTCCCGGCGGCAGGACCGGGCCGAACGGCCTTGACCTCAACCATGGTTGATATATGAGCCTTTACGCATGGACCTCACCACAGTTGCCTCATCCACCGCATCCACGACCGGCTCCACCGCACCCCTGAAGGTCGCGGTCATCCTCGCCAGCAATCGCGAGGGCCGGTTCGGCCCCGTCATCACCGACTGGTTCCTCTCGCACACCGCCCCGCACCCCGACATCGAGACCGATCTGATCGACGTCGCGGCACTCGATCTCCCGGTCGCCCTCACCTACCGGCCCGACGCCGGGGCCCAGGCCCGGCTCGCGGCCGTTGCGCCCGGACTGGCGGCGGCCGATGCCTTTGTCGTCGTCACCCCCGAGTACAACCACTCCTACCCGGCCCCGCTGAAGAACCTCATCGACTGGCACCGCGCCGAGTGGCAGGCCAAACCCGTCGCCTTCGTCTCGTACGGCGGGGTCTCCGGCGGGCTGCGCGCCGTCGAGCACCTGCGGCAGGTCTTCGCGGAGCTGCACACCGTCGGCATCCGCGAGACCGTGTCCTTCCACAACGCGGGCGCCCTGTTCGACGACGAGGGCAGGCACCGGGACCCGGCGGGCTGCGACGCGGCGGCCAAGGTGCTGCTCGACCAGCTGGTCTGGTGGGGGCACGCCCTGCGCGACGCCAAGGCCGTCCGCCCGTACGGCGCCTGACCCCGTAGGCGCTGCGCCGCGCCGCGACATCCCCGACAATCGACGGGTACCGGGACACAGGACCGACCCCGCAGGAGCCGAAGGTGACGACGCCGGCATGGCTGACCGTACTGACCACGACGGACAGTGAGGAGAAGGCACACTCCCTCGCGCAGGGCGTGGTGGAGGCGCGGCTCGCCGCCTGTGTACAGATCTCCGCGCCCGTCACCTCGGTCTACCGCTGGCAGAACGCCATCGAGACCACCGAGGAGTGGCAGCTGCTGTTCAAGACGACGACCGAGCGGTACGACGAGCTGGAGGCCCATCTCCAGGCGGCGCACGACTACGAGACCCCGGAGATCATCGCGATCCCGGTGGTACGGGGCAGCGCCCGCTACCTCGCCTGGGTCTCGGCCGAAACCGCCTCGGTCACGTCGCTGTAGCCCCGGGCCCGCCCCGGCCCGGGGCCACGGCCCGTACTACCGCCCGCCCTCCGCCGCCAGCGCCTCCCCGATCCCGGGCTCCCGCGGCCCCAGAAAGTGCGGGTCGGGCCGGAACAGAGCGTCCAGCGCCGCCTTCCCCGCCGCGAACACCTCCCGAGTTCCGCCGTAGTACCAGGTCGTGTCGTGGACGGCGTCCACGCCGACCCCGTACGCGTCGATCCCCGCGGACCGGCACAGCGCGATCGCCCGGCGGATGTGGAACCCCTGGCTCACCAGCACCGCGCGGTCGACCCCGAAGACCTTCTTGGCCCGCACGCACGAGTCCCAGGTGTCGAACCCGGCGAAGTCGCTCACGATCCGCTCGTCCGGCACCCCGTGCTCCCTGAGATAGGCGCGCATGGCATCCGGTTCGTCGTACTCCTTCCGGCTGTTGTCACCGGTCACGAGTACGACCTTCACCTTCCCGTCCCGGTACAGCTCGGCGGCGGTCCTCAGCCGGTTGGCGAGATACGGCGACGGTCTGCCCTTCCAGAGCCCCGCCCCGAACACCACGGCCACCTCGTGCGCGGGCGCGTCCGCCGTCGTCCCGACCCGGGAGCCGGCGACGGCGTACGTCCAGGTCGAGGGCGCCAGCGCGAGCACACAGGCGGCCATCACCCCCTGCACGGCCCGCCGCTGCCCGCGCCGCGTCCGCGGCCACCGGGGCCGAAACCGCCCCAACAGCTGTCGTCCCGGCCACTTCACCCGCATGGGACCCCCCCGCTCCGTACTCCGTCGTTCCACATGGTCGGACGACACCCGGGTCGAAAGGGTTCTCGAACGGGCAGAATCCGTCACCCGACCAGAAACGGAACCCGCAGGACCGCAACCGGCGGAAGTCCGGCCGCCGGACATCCGCGGGCCGCTGCCTGAGCCTTCTTGTCGGCCCGGCCGTTTACTGTCGGAACCATGGACTGTACGCACGGCACACCGGACCACGGCACGGCTCCCTACGGCGCGGCCGACTCCGAGCGCTGGGACACCGAGCCGGACAAACGGCCGGGCCGTACGGCCTTCCAGCGCGACCGTGCCCGGGTGCTGCACTCCGCCGCCCTGCGGCGGCTCGCCGGGAAGACCCAGGTCGTCACCCCGGGCACCCGCGGCCACGCCTGGGACGCCAGTCCCCGTACCAGGCTCACCCACTCCCTCGAATGCGCCCAGGTCGGCCGCGAGCTCGGCGCGGCGCTCGGCTGCGACCCCGACCTGGTCGAGACGGCCTGCCTCGCCCACGACCTGGGCCACCCGCCGTTCGGCCACAACGGAGAGCAGGCGCTCAACGACTTCGCATCGGACTGCGGGGGCTTCGAGGGCAACGCCCAGTCGCTGCGCCTGCTGACCAGGCTCGAACCGAAGCGGTTCGTCCCCGACACCCGCACCGGCGAGCTGGTCAGCGTCGGGCTCAACCTGACCCGGGCCGCCCTGGACGCCGCCACCAAGTACCCCTGGCCGCGCGGCGCGCACCCCGCCGACCCCGGCTCCCCGAAATTCGGGGTGTACGAGGACGACCTGCCGGTCTTCGAATGGGCCCGCAAGGAGGCCCCGAAGGACCGCAAGTGCTTCGAGGCCCAGGTCATGGACTGGTCCGACGACGTCGCCTACTCCGTGCACGACTTCGAGGACGGGCTGCACGCCGGCCACATCGACCCCGACTGCCTCTGCGCCGAACCGGAGCGCAACGAGATCTGGGCGGTCGCCCTCGGCCGCTACGTACCCGCGGACACCGAGCCCCAGGAGCTGGCCGACGCACTGGACCGGCTCGTCGCCCAGGACTGGTGGCCGCACGGCTACGACGGATCCGCCGTCGCCCAGGCCCGGCTCAAGGACGCGACGAGCCAGCTGATCGGCCGGTTCTGCCTCGCCGCCGAGAGTGCCACCCGGCACGCCCACGGGACGGGCCGTCTCGGCCGGTACGCCGCCGAACTGGTCGTCCCCCGCGAGGCACGCAACGAATGCGCCGTGCTCAAGGCGGTCGCCGACCGTTACGTCATGCAGCGCGCCGAGCAGGAGGCGATCCGCGCCGACCAGCGGATCGTGATCGCCGAGCTGGCCGCCGCACTGACCGCGCGCGCCCCCGAAGGACTGGAACCGCAGTTCCGGGCGCTGTTCGAAGCCGCCCGCGACGACAGGGCCCGCAAGCGGGTCCTGGTCGACCAGATCGCCGCCCTGACCGACGCCTCGGCACGCTCTCTGCACGCGTCGCTCACGGAACGCAGACACCGGGTGTGACCTGATCGGGGTACACCCTCTTTCGCCATCACACTGCGTGCGGGACGCTCGCAGTTGGCGGCGCCGCGAAGCAAGCACCCAGGAGGCATCAAGTGGTCGACGCACATCGGACGTTCGTCATCGTCGGCGGAGGGCTGGCGGGAGCGAAGGCAGCCGAGACGCTCCGGGAGGAGGGTTTCAGCGGCCGGGTGATCCTGCTCGGCGACGAACGGGACCACCCGTACGAACGCCCTCCGCTCTCCAAGGGCTACCTCTGCGGCAAGGAGGACCGGGACAGCGTCTTCGTCCACGAGACCGCCTGGTACGCGGGCGCCGACATCGAGCTGCACCTGGGGCAGCCCGTCACCTCGCTCGACCGGGAGGCCCGCGCCGTACAGCTCGGCGACGGCACCGTCGTCCACTACGACAAGCTGCTGCTCGCCACCGGCGCCGAGCCGCGCCGCCTCCCCGTTCCGGGCACGGACCTGGCCGGCGTCCACCATCTGCGCCGCCTCGCACACGCCGACCGGCTGCGCAATGTACTGGCCGCACTCGGCCGCGACAACGGCCATCTGGTGATCGCCGGGGCCGGCTGGATCGGCCTGGAGGTCGCGGCGGCGGCGCGCGGCTACGGCGCCGAGGTCACCGTCATGGAACCGGAGCCGACCCCGCTGCACCACGTCGTCGGCCCCGAACTCGGCCAGATCTTCACCGATCTGCACAGCGACCACGGGGTCCGCTTCCACTTCGGCGTCCACCTCACCGAGATCATCGGCCAGGACGGCCTGGTGCTCGCCGTCCGCACCGACGACGGCGAGGAGCACCCCGCCCACGACGTGCTCGCCGCGATCGGCGCCGCGCCCCGCACCGCCCTCGCCGAGACCTCCGGGCTCGCCATGGCCCCGCGCGCGGACGGCGGAGGCATCGCCGTCGACGCCTCCCTGCGCACCAGCGACCCGCACATCTTCGCGGCCGGTGACGTCGCCAACGTGTACCACCCGCTGTTCGGCGCCCGGCTGCGTGTGGAGCACTGGGCGAACGCGCTGAACAGCGGCCCGGCTGCGGCCCGCGCCATGCTCGGCCAGGAGGTCAGCTACGACCGGGTGCCGTACTTCTTCTCCGACCAGTACGACCTCGGTCTCGAGTACTCGGGCTGGGCGCCGCCGGGCAGCTACGACCAGGTGGTCATCCGGGGCGACGCGGGGAAGCGGGAGTTCATCGCCTTCTGGCTGAAGGACCGCCGGGTGCTGGCCGGGATGAACGTCAACGTGTGGGACGTCACCGAGACCGTACAGGGGCTGATCCGGTCCGGCCGGCAGATCGACCCGGACGCGCTGGCGGACCCGTCCGTACCGCTGGAGACCCTGTCCTGAGCCGTGCCCGACCGGGCCCGGCCGTCCGTGCGGCGCGCACGGCTCTTTGCGGATCACATCGGCGCGCGGCACGGCTGTCCTACCCCACCCGTAGACTTCATCCGTGGCAGGCAGGATCAATGACGACGACGTGAAGGCGGTACGGGACGCGGTCCCGATCGACGCCGTCGTTTCCGAGTATCTCCAGCTGCGCAACGCGGGCGGTGGCAACCTCAAGGGCCTCTGCCCCTTCCACGACGAGAAGTCCCCCTCCTTCCAGGTCAGCCCGAGCAAGGGTCTCTTCCACTGCTTCGGCTGCCAGGAGGGCGGTGACACGATCGCCTTCGTCATGAAGATCGACCACCTCTCGTTCTCCGAGACGGTCGAGCGGCTCGCCGCCAAGGCGGGCATCACCCTGCGGTACGAGGAGGGCGGCTACAACCCCTCCCACCAGCGCGGCGAGCGCATCAGGCTGGTCGAGGCGCACAAGGTGGCCGCCCAGTTCTACGTCGAGCAGCTGGACGGCCCCGAGGCCGAGATCGGCCGGAAGTTCCTCGCCGAGCGCGGCTTCGACCAGGCAGCCGCCGCCCACTTCGGCGTCGGCTACAGCCCGGCGGGCTGGGACCACCTCACCCGCTATCTGCGCGGCAAGGGTTTCAGCGACAAGGAGTTGATCGCCTCCGGCCTCTCCCAGGACGGCAGGCGCGGCCCCATAGACCGCTTCCGCGGCCGGCTGATGTGGCCGATCAGCGACACCTCCGGCGACATCGTCGGCTTCGGCGCCCGCAAGCTGCGCGACGACGACAACGGCCCGAAGTACCTCAACACCCCCGAGACCGCGATCTACAAGAAGTCCCAGGTGCTGTACGGCATCGACCTGGCGAAGAAGGACATCGCCAAGGCCAGCCGGGCCGTGGTCGTCGAGGGCTACACCGACGTCATGGCCTGCCATCTCGCCGGGATCACCACCGCCATCGCCACCTGCGGCACGGCCTTCGGCGGCGATCACATCAAGATCCTCCGCCGGCTCCTGATGGACAACGGCAGCGCCCGGGTGATCTTCACCTTCGACGGCGACGCGGCCGGGCAGAAGGCCGCCCTGCGCGCCTTCGAGGACGACCAGAAGTTCGCCGCGGAGACGTACATCGCGATCGCCCCGGACGGCATGGACCCCTGTGATCTGCGCCTGGTCAAGGGCGACGAGGCGGTCCGCGACCTGGTCGAACCCCGCACCCCGCTCTTCGAGTTCGCACTCCGTCAGATCGTCGGCCGGTACGACCTGGAGACCCCGGCCGGCCGCGCCGCCGCGCTCGACGAGGCGGCCCCCGTCGTCGCCCGGATCAAGAACAGCTCCTCGCAGCACGAGGTCGCCGTCCAGCTGGCCGGCATGCTCGGCATTTTGGACACCCAGTTCGTCGTCAAGCGCGTCGGCCAGCTCGCCCGCTGGGCCCGCGAGCGGGGCGACCAGCGGGGCCCTGCCCAGCCCCCCTCCCGAGGCGACCGCCGGCACCAGCAGATCCAGGCACCCGCCGTACCCTCGGGCCCCGCCCTCAACCTCCGCAGCCCCGCCCACCGCACCGAGCGCGAGCTGCTGAAGCTCGCCCTGCAGAAGCCGGCACTCGTCTCACCGGCCTTCGACGCCTACGGGGCGGACGAGTTCACCGCCCCGCCGTACGCCGCCGTCCGCCAGTGCATCGCGGAGGCGGGCGGCGCCGAGACGGGTGTCCCGGAGACCCGCGAATACCTGGCCCAGGTGCTCGACGCGACCCCCGACGACACGGTGCGCAAGCTGGTCACCGAGCTGGCGGTCGAGGTCTTCCACGGCAAGACCATCGATGAGGCGTACGCGGGCGAGCATCTGGTCAAGGTCCGGCTGCGCGCCGTGGACCGCCGGATCAACGAGGTACAGGGCAGCCTGGCCCGGCTGGGCAGCAATGTCGCCCCGGACCACCTGGCGGCCGCACAGAACGAGGTCTGGGTCCTCCAGCAGTACGCCCAGTCCCTGCGCAACAGCGGGGCCGACGCGCTCTGAGGGTCTGTCGGGCGACCTCCGACCGGGCGGCCACGCCCTGGAGCGCGCGCTTCCCGCATTGCCGTGGGTCGCCGACGCTCCGCGGTCACACCCTCCTCCGCCTTGGAATCGCATGCACCGGACCGCGTCCGCCATCCGAACCGAGGTCACCCGACAGGTCCTGAGCGAGCACCCGGCACGGCAAGCGCCCCCGCGTAACCGACCGGTCACGGAACGGACTCAGAAAGTCGTCGCACGCCCCTCGTGGCGGCGATGTGTCTTCCCCCACACTGGGGGCGGTGCCTGAGACATCGGAGCGCGGGCGGCCCACCGAACGGTGGTCCTCCATCCCGCGGTCCGGCAGCGATCACCTGGAGGTCGCCCCCGTGCAGACCCGGACCCTGACCAAGACCGAGCACGTCTCGGCCGTCCCCGCACAGAACCGGGCCGTGCACCGTCCGGAGGGCGCGGTGGAGCCGCCGTTACCGAACGAGCCGCCGGAGCCGCTCTCGGAGGAGCCGCCCCGGGCTCCCGGGACGGCCGGGCCGCGGAGCCGTCCGGAGACCGCCGGTCCGTCCTCCGACCTCTTCCGCCAGTATCTGCGGGAGATCGGCCGGATCCCCCTGCTCAGCGCCGCCGACGAGGTGGAGCTCGCCCGCCGCGTCGAGGCCGGACTCTTCGCGGAGGAACGGCTCGCGAGCACCCCGGACCCGGACACCCGGCTGGCCGTCGACCTCGACCGGCTGGTGGTCATGGGGAGGATGGCCAAGCGCCGCCTCATCGAGGCCAACCTCCGGCTCGTCGTCTCCGTGGCCAAACGCTATGTCGGCCGCGGGCTGACCATGCTCGATCTGGTCCAGGAGGGAAACCTCGGGCTGATCAGGGCCGTCGAGAAATTCGACTACGCCCGGGGCTACAAGTTCTCCACGTACGCGACCTGGTGGATCCGTCAGGCCATGTCCCGCGCCCTCGCCGACCAGGCGCGGACCATACGGGTCCCGGTCCATGTCGTCGAGCTGATCAACCGCGTCGTACGCGTCCAGCGCCGGATGCTCCAGGAGCGCGGATGCGAGCCCACGGCGGAGGAGGTCGCCGGCCAGCTCGACCTCACCCCGGAGCGGGTCGGCGAAGTCCTGCGGCTCGCCCAGGAACCGGTCTCGCTGCACGCCCCGGTCGGCGAGGAGGAAGACGTCGCCCTCGGAGACCTGATCGAGGACGGCGACGCCGCGTCCCCGGTCGAGTCCGCCGCGTTCCTGCTGCTGCGAGAGCACCTGGAAGCGGTGCTCTCGACTCTCAACGAGCGCGAGCGGAAGGTGGTCCAGCTGCGCTACGGGCTGGACGACGGGCGGCCCCGCACCCTGGAGGAGATCGGCAGGATCTTCGGCGTGACCCGCGAACGCATCCGTCAGATCGAGTCCAAGACCCTCGGCAAACTGCGCGACCACGCCTTCGCCGACCAGCTCCGCGGCTACCTCGACTGACGGCACGAGGGCCCGCACCGCCGGGCGGCGGTGCGGGCCCTCACATCCGAACGGACAGCGTTCCTAAGGCGTGTGTTCGAAAGTCCCGCCTGGTCGGGGCGGACGACGCTGCTTTCGAAACCTAGGGTCTGTCCGGCGGATCATGGCCGGGGTCGCGGCGTCTGGCACGGCGCCTCGCGGCGTTGCCGAAACGTCCGAACAGCTCCGCTTTCAAGACGCTCCGGCGCCTTGCGATGCACCGCACCGGACGCCGCGCCCTGTCCGACCCTGATCCGCCGGACACGCCCTAGTCGACCTCGGCGACCGCCTGCGCGAACTGCGCCGAATACAGCCGGGCATAGGCACCCTCGGCGGCCAACAGCTGCTCGTGCGTGCCCTGTTCGACGATCGAGCCGTTCTCCATCACCAGGATGACGTCGGCGTCCCGGATGGTGGAGAGTCGGTGCGCGATCACAAAGCTCGTACGGCCGTGGGCCAGCCGCGCCATCGCCTTCTGGATCAGCACCTCCGTACGGGTGTCGACGGAGCTGGTCGCCTCGTCGAGCACCAGGATCACCGGGTCGGACAGGAACGCCCGCGCGATGGTGATCAGCTGCTTCTCGCCCGCGCTGACGCCGGAGCCCTCGTCGTCGATCACCGTGTCGTAGCCGTCCGGCAGGGTACGGATGAACCGGTCGGCGTGGGCCGCCTTCGCCGCCTCCTCGATCTCCTCGCGGGTGACCTCGCGCGAAGCGCCGTACGCGATGTTGTCCGCGATCGAACCGCCGAACAGCCAGGTGTCCTGGAGGACCATGCCGATGCCCTGCCGCAGCTCGTCGCGCGACATCTTCGTCACGTCGACCCCGTCCAGCGTGATCCGGCCGCCCGTCACCTCGTAGAACCGCATCAGCAGATTGACGAGCGTGGTCTTGCCGGCGCCCGTCGGGCCGACGATCGCGACCGTGTGGCCGGGCTCGACGTTCAGCGACAGATCCTCGATGAGCGGCTTCTCCGGGTCGTAACGGAACGACACCTTCTCCAGCGCGACGCTGCCCCGCAGCTCCTCGGGGCGCTCGCGCTCGCCGGGCGCGGGGTCGGCGCACTGCTCCTCGGCGTCCAGCAGCTCGAAGATCCGCTCGGCCGAGGCGACGCCCGACTGCACCAGGTTCGCCATCGAGGCGACCTGTGTCAGCGGCATCGAGAACTGCCGCGAGTACTGGATGAACGCCTGCACGTCACCGATCGAAAGCGCCCCCGAAGCGACCCGCAGGCCACCGACGACGGCGATCAGCACATAGTTCAGGTTGGAGACGAACATCATCAGCGGCTGCATGATCCCGCTGTTGAACTGCGCCTTGAAACCGGCCTCGTACAGCGCTTCGTTCTGCTCGGCGAAGTCCTTCGCGGACTCCTCCTGCCGGCCGAAGACCTTCACCAGGGTGTGCCCGGTGTACATCTCCTCGATGTGGGCGTTGAGCTTGCCCGTCACCTTCCACTGCTGCACGAACTGCGGCTGCGAGCGCTTGCCGACCTTCGTGGCCACGACCACCGAGAGCGGCACCGTCACCAGCGCGACCAGAGCCAGCAGCGGCGAGACCCAGAACATCATGATCAGCACGCCGACGATGGTGAGCAGGGAGCTGATGAGCTGGCCCATCGTCTGCTGCATCGTCTGCGAGATGTTGTCGATGTCGTTCGTCGCCCGGCTGAGCACCTCGCCACGCTTGGCCCGGTCGAAGTACGACAGCGGCAGCCGCGAGAGCTTCGTCTGGATGTCCTCGCGCAGCTGGAAAACGATCCGGTTGATGATCCGGATCGACAGCCGGGTCGCCACCAGCATCAGCAGACCGGCGCCGACATAGACCGCCAGCGCCACCAGCAGTACGTCGCGCACGGCGCCGAAGTCGATGCCGTGACCGGGGACGAAGTCCACCCCGGAGAGCATGTCGGCCAGGCCGCTGTCGCTCTTGCGCAGCCCCTCGACGGCCTGGTCCTTGGTCGTCCCCCCGGGCATCTCCCGGCCGACGACCCCGGCGAAGATCAGGTCGGTCGCCCGGCCGAGGATCTTCGGCCCGATCACCGACAGGGCGACGCTCAGCACACAGGCCGCCAGCACCCCGTACAGCGAGACCTTCTCCGTCCCGAAGCGCCTGAGCAGCCGCTTCGAGGACCCCTTGAAGTCCATGGACCGGTCGGTCGGCGCCCCGCCCGCCATCATGCGTCCGCCAGGCCCGGCCATTACGCGGCCTCCGCTTCCGTCAGCTGGGAGAGCACGATCTCCCGGTACGTTTCATTGCCGTCCATCAGCTCGTGATGGGTACCGGAGCCGACGACCCGGCCCTCGTCCAGCACCAGGATCCGGTCCGCGTTGCGGATGGTGGACACCCGCTGCGCCACGATCACCACGGTCGCCTCGGCCGTCTCCCGCGACAGTGCCCCGCGCAGCGCGGCGTCGGTGGCGTAGTCGAGTGCGGAGAACGAGTCGTCGAAGAGATAGATCTCCGGCCGCTGCACCAGCGTCCTGGCGATGGCCAGCCGCTGCCGCTGCCCACCCGAGACATTGGTGCCGCCCTGCGCGATCGGCGCGTTCAGACCGTGCTCCAGCGCCGTGACGAACTCCTTGGCCTGCGCCACCTCCAGCGCGTGCCACAGTTCCTCGTCGGTCGCGTCCGGGTTTCCGTACCGCAGGTTCGTCGCGACCGTCCCGGAGAACAGATACGGCTTCTGCGGCACGAGGCTCACGGTCTTCGCCAGCAGCGCCGGCTCCAGCGTCCGCACGTCCGTACCGTCGACCAGCACCTGGCCGTCCGTCACGTCGAACAGTCGCGGTACGAGACCGAGCAGCGTCGACTTCCCGCTGCCCGTCGACCCGATGATCGCGGTGGTCTCGCCGGGGCGGGCCACCAGATCCACCGCCCGCAGCACCGGCTCCTCGGCGCCCGGGTAGCGGAAGTCCGCGCCGCGCACCTCCAGATGTCCGCGGGCGCGCAGCTCGCGGACCGGCTTGACCGGGGGCAGCACGCTGGACTCGGTCTCCAGGACCTCCTGGATGCGCTCGGCACAGACCTCGGCGCGCGGCACCATCATGAACATGAAGGTGGCCATCATCACCGACATGACGATCTGCATCAGATACGCGAGGAAGGCGGTCAGCGCGCCGATCTCCATGCCGCCGCTGTCGATGCGGTGGGCACCGAACCAGAGCACCGCGATCGACGAGACGTTCACGACTGTCATCACGGTGGGGAACATCAGTGCCATCAGCCGGCCCGTGGACAGCGCCACGTCCGTCAGCTCGGTGTTGGAGCCGCGGAACCGCTGCTCCTCGTAACCGTCACGGACGAAGGCGCGGATGACGCGGTTGCCGGTGATCTGCTCGCGCAGCACCCGGTTCACCGTGTCGAGCCGCTCCTGCATGGTGCGGAACAGCGGACGCATCCGCTTCACGATCAGGCTCACTGCGATGCCGAGCACCGGCACGACCGCGAGCAGCACCGCCGACAGCGGGACGTCCTGGCCGAGCGCCATGATGATGCCGCCGACGCACATGATCGGGGCCGACACCATCAGGGTGAACGTCATCAGTACCAGCATCTGGATCTGCTGGACGTCGTTGGTCGTACGGGTGATCAGCGAGGGCGCCCCGAACCGTCCGACCTCACGCGCCGAGAACGACTGCACCCGGTCGAAGACCGATGCCCGGATGTCACGGCCGAGCGCGGACGCGGTACGGGCGCCGAAGTAGACGGCCCCCATGTTGCAGACCACCTGGCCGATGCTGACGGCGATCATGATGCCGCCGAATTCGAGGATGTAGCCGGTGTCCCCCTTGACGACACCGTTGTCGATGATGTCGGCGTTCAGGGTGGGCAGGTAGAGGCTGGCGCAGGTCTGCAGCAGCTGGAGAAGAACCAGCAGCAGGATGGGCTTTCTGTACGGACCGAGATAGGCCCGCAGGAGTTTTATGAGCACGCGTGTCTCTCGGAGTCGGCAGAGGGCGGGAGTCGATCCATTTTCCGGCACCGGCGACGGCGACTGCGAGCGATTTTACTCAAGACCAGGTCAAAAAACAGACCGAGTACACAAGTGGAGGGGTTCATCCCCACTGGTGTACCCGGCCGTGTCGCACAGGTGGGCGGCTCAGCGTGCGGAGTCGAACGCTCCGGGGTGGATCTGGTCCCGCGTCGCCACGTACTGCCGGCGCACCGCCTGCCCGGCCGCCAGCTCCTCGCCCGGCTCCAGCACCTGCGCCGCGGCGCCCTGCCAGGCCGGGGGAATGAGTGGATCGGCCGTTCCCTGCGATACCCCCAGCGCCCAGGCCGCCTGCCGGGCCGCGCCCAGTGCCGCGTACTCGGCGGGCTGCGGCACGACCACCTGCGTACCGAACAGCGCCGGAGCGATCCCCTGCACGGCGGGCAGTTCGGCCGACGCCCCCAGCAGGAACACCCGCCGCACCTCGACGCCCCGGCCGCGCAGCACATCGAGCGCGTCGGCCAGCGAGCAGAGCATCCCCTCGAACGCAGCCCGCGCCAGATGCTCCGGCTTCATCGACTCGCGCCGCAGCCCGCACAGCGTCCCCGCGGCGTGCGGCAGCTGAGGCGTCCGCTCGCCCTCCAGGTACGGCAGGAGCACCAGCCCGGAGGCGCCCGGCGTGGACTTCAGCGCCAGCGTGGAGAGCTCTTCGAGGCCCTCCACGCCGAGCATCTCGGCAGTCCCGCGCAGCGCCCGTACCGCGTTGGAGGTGTGCACCACCGGCAGATGCTTCCCGGTGGCGTCCGCGAACGAAGTGATCGTCCCGGCCGGATCGGACAGCGCCTCGTGGTGCACCGCCATGACCGAGCCCGACGCCCCCAGCGACACCACCGCGTCGCCCGCACCGACCCCGAGCCCGAACGCCGCGGCCATGGTCTCGCCGGTCCCCGCGGAGATCAGCAGCCCCTCGGGCGTCGTCCCGGCCGCGTCGGCGGGGCCGAGCACCTCGGGCAGCGCGGCCTGGTGCCCGAGCGCGAGCTCCACCAGATCGGGCCGGTAGGAACCGGTGTCCGCAGACCAGTAACCGGTGCCGGACGCGGCGCCCCGGTCGGTGGTCCGCCGGGCCGGACGCCCCAGCAGCTGCCACACCAGCCAGTCGTGCGGCTGGAGCACCGCGGCCACCCGCTGGGCCGCCTCCGGCTCGGTACGTGCCAGCCAGCGCAGCTTCGACACCGGCTGCGCGGCCTGCGGCACCGCCCCGACCGCCTCGGCCCAGGCCTGCCGCCCGCCGAGCCCGTCGATCAGATCGGCCGCGGCGGCCTGGGCCCGCTTGTCGTTGCCGAGCAGTGCCGGGCGGACGAGGTTGCCCTGGTGGTCCAGCGGCACCAGGCCGTGCTGCTGGGCGGAGACGCCGATGGCCTGCACCCCTTCGAGCAGCCCCTCGGTGGCGGCCTCACCGAGCGAGAGCAGCCACGCCTGAGGGTCGACCTCGGTGGCCTTCGGCTCGACGGGGTGCGCGGCGAACCCCCGGCGCAGCACGGCGCCCGTGTCCGTATCGCAGACGACGATGTGCGTGAAGGCGGAAGAGCTGTCCAAGCCGGCGACTATCCCCATGCCCAAGATTCTGCCGCACCGCCGGGGCTTTTCCGTACCGGTGGCGCGGCAGTGGTGGTGCTGTCCTGCTAGGTGTTGCTGGTGCCCCAGTCGTCCTCGCCGTTCTGCCCGCGCTCCCGCAGCGACCGCACCCGGTCGGCCACCGAGGCGGGCACCTTCTCGCCGACCTTCTCGCTCACCGCGTGGTACGCCTTGCCGGCCAGGTCGCGGCCGCTCTGCGCCGCGGACTCGGCGGTGTTGCGCACAGCCGGATTCTGGGCGAACTGGCGCGCGGACTTCTTCATCTGCTCGTAGCGCTCGCGCCCGGCCCTCGTCCCGATCACGTATCCGAGGGCCAGTCCGGCGATGAACGTGAGCCGGTACCGCATGGCTGCCACCCTTCCTTGCTCAGTGCGACGCTCAGTGCGACGTGTGGTGCCCGCCTACCCGCGGGCACCCGAGATCACCCCGGGGGATACCGATTGGCAAAGCACCCCCCTGCTTGCGCTAATGTATGTGTCGCAGCGAACGCGCGCCGCCCGGCAGCAGCCAGGTAGGTAGGGTTCGGTGCATACGCAGCAATCCCCTGTAGCTCAATTGGCAGAGCAGCCGGCTGTTAACCGGCAGGTTACTGGTTCGAGTCCAGTCGGGGGAGCGCGATCCCCTGTAGCTCAATTGGCAGAGCATTCGGCTGTTAACCGGAGGGTTACTGGTTCGAGTCCAGTCGGGGGAGCCGAACGGAAGAGGACCCTGCGGGGTCCTCTTTCGCGTGCCCGTGGTCGGATCGTCGCCGTGGTGCGTGCGGGACGTAGGTGACTCTTTCGCGTCAACTTCGCTCGGATCGGAACCGGGCAGGGTGCGGCGCGGTCTTCATGGTCATGCGAAGCCGACCATCCGGAGCGAGAGATCGTATGACCGGCTATGCTGCGGCAGACGGCGCGCACACTTGTACGCGCCACGCCGAAAAGGGGCGGTAGCTCAGCCGGTTAGAGCAGCGGACTCATAATCCGTCGGCCGTGGGTTCGAGTCCCACCCGCCCCACCGAGCATCCCCAGGCAGAATCGTTCTGACCTGGGGAAACGCGTTTTCCGGCCGTGTTTTGCATGCAGCGTACGCTTCGCGGTGGTGCAGCAAAACTTGTCCTCGCGCCCGCGGGGATGGTCCGTCGGCGGCGCCGTAGGTCTGGGCCAGACTCTGGTTGCCCCCGCGTCGCCTGCGGGGATGGTTCCGCAGCCTGACCACCTACAGATTTTCGTAGAGGGTTGTCCCCGTGCCCGCGGGGATGGTCCGTGACAGACCATCACAAAAACGTCAAGTACCCAGTTGTCCTTGCGCCCGCGGGGATGCTCCGGCGGTACCCGGCGACGCTGCCGCCGCGCCCGCGTCGACCCCGCGCCCGCGGGGATGGTCCGCACTACGACCACCACGTCAGCGGCACAGGACGGTCGACCCCGCGCCCGCGGGGATGCTCCCTGAATGGGGATCACGCCGCCTTTCCTCGTCAGCCGGAGCCCCGTTGCCGTGGGCGAAGGTGGGGCCGCTGGAAGGGCATCGGTGTCCGGGCCGGGCCGGCATGGGGTCTGCGGAGAGTCACTTATGACGACCCTGTGAGCAGATTGCTATTGTTTTTAACTTTTATTCGGATTGTGGCTTGCACGACTTGTTGGTCGTAGGGGGTAGTCGTAGTGTCGAAAGTGCCGCAGCAAGAGCAAGGAGCGGCGCAGTAGCACCCTCCGAAGGAGGCGAAGATGAAGGTTCGTAGCATCTTCGATCACAGGGACGGCGGACACGGCGGCCACGGCGGACGCGGCGGTTACGGCGGACGCGGTGGATACGGCGGACGCGGTGGATACGGCGGACGCGGTGGATACGGCGGACGCGGTGGATACGGCGGACGCGGTTATGGCGGCTACGGCTACGGCTACGGCCGTGGTGGACGCGGCTGGGGTTACTGACACCCTTCACTCCCGGTCCCTGACCCCAATGCGAGGCAGGCTCGCGCACACCGCGCGGGTCCGCCTCGTCGTATGGGGCCCATGGTTACGGTCCCTGGCCCGAGCACCTCTGTGACGTGATGCCCATGCGCTTTCACAGCCCGCTCCAGCGTTCCGCCCGTACCGAAGAGCCGCCCGAGGACCCGGTGACGGACGTTCCGATCCGTACCGACCCCGTCAGCATCCTGGCGTCCTTCCGGCGCTTCTGGCCGTTGACCAGAGGCGACCGGCGCTGGCTCGTCGTCATCTTCATCTGTGCGATCCTGGCCGCCCTCGCCGAGACCGTCACCGTCCTGCTCTTCGCCGAACTCACCGACAAGGCGCTGCAGAGCGGCGACGTCAGCGCCTTCTGGAAGCCCGCCGGTCAGTGGCTCGCCGTGGCGGTCGCCGGTGCCGTGCTGGGGTACCTGGGCAGTTCGCTCGCGGCCTGGACCGCCGAACGCTTCGTGCTGCGGCTGCGGGCCCGCGTGTTCGGCCATCTCCAGAATCTCCCGCCGCACTTCTTCCAGCGCAATCGCCGCGGTGACCTGGTGGAGCGGCTGACCGGCGACGTGGAGGCCATCGAGGCGTTGGTGGTCTCCGGCATCGTCGGGGCGGCGTCCGCGCTGTTCGGCACCGTCTTCTACGCCGCTGCGGCCGTGTGGCTCCGCTGGGACCTGGCCCTCGCCACCTTCGTCATGGTCCCGATCCTCGTGATCGCGACCCGCGGGTTCGCCGGGCCGCTGCGAGCGGTGTCCCGGCGCGGCCGTGCGGCGGACGGCGCCATCACGGCGGTGGTCGAGGAGACACTGGTCAACGTCGTCATGACGCAGGCGTACAACAGGCAGCAGGACGAGGAGGACCGGCTCAGCAGCAAGGCGCGAGTCCGGTTGAGGACCGCGGTGAGGGCCGTCCGTCTCACCGAGTTCTACGAGCAGTTCATCGAGGTCCTCGAAACGCTCTGCGTCCTGACGATCATCGGCCTGGGGGCTTGGGAGATCTCGGCCGGCCGGATGACCCTCGGACAGCTCCTGGCCTTCGCCGCCTTCATCGGCTACCTCTACCCGCCGATCCGCTCGCTGGGCCAGCTCGGTCTGACCGCCACCGCCGCTACCGCGGGCGCCGAACGACTGCTGGAGATCCTCGACGCCGAGCCCGCCGTCACCGACCCGGGCGACCGTGTGCCGGTGCCGCCGCGAAGCCGGGCGCTGGGCCGGGTGGAGGCGCGCCAGGTGTTCTTCCACTACCCCGGCAGCAGCGAGATGGTGCTCAGGGACCTCTCGTTCACCGCAAACCCCGGTGAACTGCTGGTCATCACCGGCCCCAGCGGTGCGGGCAAGTCGACCCTGGCGGCGCTGCTGCTGCGGTTCTACGACCCGGACGCCGGCAGCGTACGGCTGGACGGTGTGTCCGTGGACGGGATGCCGCTGACGTACCTCCGCCGGAACGTCACGTTGCTGCCGCAGGACACCCTCGTCCTGCACGACACCATCGAGCGGAACATCGGCTGCGGAAGCCTCGACGCGAGCCACGACGACGTCGTGCGGGCTGCGCGGGAGGCCGACGCCCATGCGTTCATCGAGGCCCTCCCGGAGGGATATGAAACCGTGATCGCCCCCGGCACCTCCCGGCTCTCCGGCGGCCAGTTGCAGCGCATCGCCATCGCCCGCGCCATGCTGCGCGACGCACCCGTCCTCCTCCTCGACGAGCCCACCACCGGACTGGACCGGCTGGCCGCGGAGCGCATCCTGGAACCGCTGCGGCGGCTGGCCCGGGGCCGCACCACCATGGTGATCACCCACGACCTGGCCCTGGCCGCGGACGCCGACCGCATCCTCGTCCTGGACGAGGGCCGGCTGGTGGAGTCCGGCACCCACGCCCAACTGCTCGGCAGGAGCGGCCTGTACGCCACGCTGTTCGAGCGCCGCTCCAGGCCGCACAACGGAACGGTGTACAAGCCTGCCCGGCCGTCAGGAATCCACTGGAGGTAGCCGGCCCGGGGAAACAAGCCCCCAACTGTAGGGACCGACCCGGCCGTTACTATCCGGCGTGACCGAAACGACCGAAGGACCCGCCCCTCGTACCCGCATATTCGCCGATCTGACACCTCTGCGGAGCTCGCCCGACTACCGGCGGCTCTGGTTCGGGAACACGGTTTCCTGGATCGGGCAGGGGATGACCTCGCTCGCCGTGTCGCTCCAGGTCTACGACATCACCGGCTCCGCCTTCTCGGTCGGGCTCATCGGATTCTGCTCGTTCCTGCCGCTGGTCGTCTTCGGGCTGTACGGCGGGGCCGTCGCCGACACCATCGACCGCCGCAAGCTGGGCCTGGCCAGCTCCGCCGGGTCGTTCGCGCTCTCCGTCGCCCTCGTCGCCATCACCGTCGCCGGGGTGGAGCAGGTGGGGCTGCTGTACGCGATCGTCGGCCTCCAGGCGGCCTGCTTCGCGGTCAACGCACCGGCCCGCAGCTCGATGATCGCCCGTCTGCTGCCGGCCGAGCAGCTGCCCGCCGCCAACGCGCTCAACTCCATGACCAGCACCACCGGAATGCTGCTCGGGCCCATGCTCGGCGGGCTCGTCGTCGGCTGGTGGGGCTACCGGGCCGCGTACACGGTCGACGCCATCACCTTCACCGCCTCGCTCCACGCGATGTGGCGGCTGCCCGCCATGCTGCCGCAGCGCGAGGAGGGAACGGGGGACAAGCGGGCGTCCGTCGCGGACGGGTTGCGCTTCCTCGGGACCAGGCCCAACCTCCGGATGACCTTCTTCACCGATCTGTGCGCCATGGTGCTGGCCCATCCCCGGGCGCTGTTCCCCGTCGTCGCCGTCCTCTGGTACGGCGGGGACGCGCGGACCACCGGGCTGCTGGTCGCCGCCCCGGCGCTCGGGGCGCTGCTCGGCGGGGTGTTCTCCGGCTGGCTGGGGCGCGTCCGGCGGCACGGGCTGGCCGTCCTGATCGCCGTGGCCTGCTGGGGCGCCGCCATCGCGGTCTTCGGCCTGACCCGGCAGCTCTGGCTCGGGCTGCTCTTCCTGGCGCTCGCCGGGTGCGCGGACACCACCTCGATGGTCTTCCGCAACACCATGCTCCAGGCAGCCGTGCCGGACGAGATGCGCGGGCGGCTCCAGGGAGTGTTCATCGTCGTTGTCGCGGGCGGGCCCAGGCTCGGCGACTTCCTGGCGGGATCGGTCGCCGACCTGGCCTCGCCCGCCCTGGCGGTGACCGGCGGCGGGATCGCCTGTGTCGTCGCCGTGGCCCTGCTGGCGCTGCGGTGGCGCGGGTTCGCGCGGTACGACGCGCGGGACCCGCAGCCATGACCGCCCCGCCCGCGCCTCAGAGCCTGTCGGGCGGCCTTCGACCGGTTGGCCTCCGGCCGGGTGGCCTTCGACCGGGTGGCCTTCGACCGGGCGGCCCACGACCGGGCGGCCCACGACCGGGTGGCCTCCGGCCGGGCGGCCACGTCCTGGCATGCACGCTCCCGAGTCGTCGTCGGTCGCCAACGCCCCTTCCCCAAGCTCTCGGTCCCGCTCGACCAGGGGAGACCCCATCCGACTCCCTCCTCCGCCGGGAAGCGCACGCACCGGACCGCGTCCGCTGTCCGGTCGGAGGCCCGACAGGCTCTCACTCCCGCGACGGCCCCACCACCGAGCGGGCGAAGCCCAGTTCCACCAGGTCCTGGGGGCGCAGCCGCAGCTGGTCGGCCGTGGCACGCACCTCGTGCGGAGCGCGCTTCAGGATCGCCGCCGCGAGTTCCGGGGCGATCACCGAGAAGTAGCTGTCCCGGGTGACATGGGTGTTCCCCGGTGCCGCGAGTGCCAGCGCGCCGCCCGAACCGCCCTCGCCGATCACCAGGGTGGTGACGGGAACCCGGGCCTGCGCCATCGCCGCGAAGGCGTCGGCGATTGCGGCGCCCGCACCCGCCCGTTCCGCCTCCGCGTCGTTCGCCGCGCCCGGGGTGTCGATCAGGGTGAGCACGGGGACACCGAGCCGGTCGGCCAGCCGGATCACCCGCGCCGCCGCGCGATAGCCGGCCGGGCGGGTCGCGGTGCCGCACTGGGCGACGTACGCGATTGACCGGCCGTCGCGCCGCCCGAAACCGCAGAGCAGCCCGGGATCCGTGCCCCCGCAGCGGTCGCCGCCGAGCGGGAGCCGGTGGTCGAAATAGGCGTCCAGATACGCCTCGGCGCGCGGCCGGGCGGGCGAGCGGGCCTGCCGGACCGCGTCCCAGCCGCTCTCCGGGAGGCCGGTGGCGGACAGGGCGTCCGGCACGGGGGCGGGAAGTGCCGGGGAGCCCGGGGCGTGCAGCGCCCGCAGCCAGTGCGCCACCGTCTGCGGGAGTTCCCCGGGCGGGACGACCGCGTCGATCTGCCCCGCGGCCAGCTGGCCCTCGGCGGTGTACGCGTGGGGGTCCGCGTCCGGGGGCCGTACCCGGGAGCCGGCGAACCCGATCTGGGCGCCCGGAAGCGCCAGGATCACATCGGCGCCCGCCCCCAGCGTGGCCCAGCCGCCGCCCGTCGTCGGGTCGCGCAGGACCGCGAGCTGCGCCGGGCCCGCCGCCCGCAGCCGCGCCGAGGCACGGGCCACCCGCTGGAGCTGGGTCAGGGCGACCATGCCCTCCTGCATCCGGCTGCCGCCCGTCGCGATCAGCGAGACGAGCGGCAGCGCCCGGGTCCGGGCGGCCTCGTACGCGGCCTCCAGCCGGTCTCCGGTGCGCTGACCCAGCGAACCGCCCAGGAACCCGAACTCGAACGAGACCAGCACACAGCGCCGGCCGCCGACCGAGGCGAGGCCGTGGACGACGGACTCCTCCTCGCCGGTACGGGCGGCGGCGCGGGCCCGGGAGTCCGCGTACCCGGCCCAGGAGAGGGGCCCGTCCCCGTCGCGGCCGGGCGCGGCGCTCTCCCCGGGCACCGCCGACTCCTCGAAGTCGTCGGTGAGTGCCGCGACCGCCTCTCTTGCCGTCAGCCGGTCAGGCATGGAGCGACCGCTTCATGATCTTGCCGAGGTCGTTGCGGGGCAGCGCCTCCAGGTAGCGGACCGTGCGCGGGCGCTTGTGCGGGGACAGCTGGGCGGCCACATGGCCGGCGAGCTCGTCCGCGGACGGCGGCGACGCCGGGTCGGCCGGCACCACCCAGGCGACGATCCGCTCGCCCAGATCCGGGTCCGGCTCCCCGGTGACGGCGGCCTCGCGGACGCCGGGGTGGTCCAGGAGCGCGTTCTCGATCTCACCGGCGCCGATCTTGTAGCCGCCGCTCTTGATCAGGTCGGTGGCCTTGCGCCCGACGATCCGTACATAGCCGTCGGCGTCCCGGGTCGCCATGTCGCCGGTACGGAACCAGCCGTCCCCGGTGAGTGCGGCGGCCGTGGCGTCCGGGCGGTTCAGGTAGCCGGTGAAGAGGTTCGGGCCGCGCACCTGGATCTCGCCGATGGCGTCGGGGCCGGTGGCGTCGGAGGCGAGGACGGTGCCGTCCTCCTCGACCAGGCGGAGCTCCACACCGCGCAGCGGCGCGCCGACTGTTCCGGGGCGCGGCTCGCCGTCGGCCCGGACGCCCGTGTTCATCAGGGTCTCCGTCATGCCGTACCGCTCGATGACCCGGCGGCCGGTGGCCGCCGCGATCCGTTCGTGGTCGTGCACCGGCAGCGCGGCCGACCCGGACACCAGCAGCCGGGCTCCGGCCAGCGCCTTCGCCAGACCGGCCGCGCCGGGGCCGGAGCCGTCGAGGGCCTCGGCCAGCCGGTGGTACATCGTCGGTACGCCGAAGAGCATCGTGCCGCCGGACGACAGCTCCCGGGCCACTCCCTCGGTGGAGAACCTGCCCAGGTGCCGCACCGATCCGCCCCGGCGCAGCGGCCCCAGCACGCCCAGGATCAGACCGTGCACATGGAACAGCGGCAGGGCGTGGACGAGCACGTCGTCGCCGGTCCACTGCCAGGCGTCCTCCAGCGCGTCCAGCGAGGCGGCGATCGCCCGGCGCGGCAGGATCGCGCCCTTGGGCGGGCCCGTGGTGCCGGAGGTGTAGACGATCAGCGCGGGGGACTCGGGAGAGGGCTCGGGCAGCGCGGCGCCGGAGTCCCGCGGGCCGGTGTCGACGTCGATGCGGTCCAGCGCCTCCAGCACCGGCGGGAGCGGGTCGTCCGCCCCGGCCAGCACCACGGTCGGTTCGCTGTCGGACACGATGTGGGCGAGCTCGCGCGTCCCCGTCTTCGGGTTGAGCGGAACCGCGGGCACCCCGGCATGCAGCGCGGCCACGACGGCGATCACGGTCTCGGGGGTGGGAGTGGCCCAGACCGCGACCCGTCCGGCGCCGGCGATGCGCGCGGCGAGCGCTGTGGAGGCGGTGGCCAACTGCTCGTAGGTCATGGTGTGTTCGCCGAACCGGGTGGCTTCCCGGGTCGAACCGTCATCCGGCACAAACAGAAGAGGAGTCACCCACCGCACCCTAAGGGCTGCCGCAAACGGAGACACCGGAGCGGTTTCGAAAGTCCCGCCCGGGCGGGGGCTTCCGGCACGGACGCTCGCCGCGTTGTCGGTCGGCGCACCGGACGCCCCCGACCCCGCCCTCCGGGCGGACGACGCCACTTTCGGAACTCGCCCCAGGGCCTGTCCGGCGGATCACGGCCGGGGTCGCGGCGTATGGCACGGCGCCTCGCGGCGTTGCCGAAACGTCCGAACAGCTCCGCTATTGGGACCGCCCGGCGCCCTGCGATGCACCGCACCGGACGCCGCGCCCTGTCCGACCCTGATCCGCCGGACAGGCCTTAGGCCCGCTGGAGTCCGCGCATGCGGCCGTACGCGTACACGCACCCCGCCAGCGCCAGGTCCGACAGCAGCATGAAGCCGATGGAGTACGAGCCCTTCGCGCTGTAGATCGCCCCCATCACCAGCGGCGGCACGAAGCCGCCCAGGCCGCCCATCGCGCCGACGATCCCGGTCACGCTGCCCACCTTCGCCTGCGGTGTCACCTGCGAGACCAGGGCGAAGACGCTGCCGCTCGCGGTGCCCAGGCCCGCCGCCATGCAGAGCAGCGCGATCGTGCCGACCGGGGTCAGCGTCGGGTCGAAGGCCTGGACGATCGCCATCAGGGCGGCCAGGCCGAGCGCCGCCGCCGTGACCAGGGCCGGGTGGAAGCGGTCCGAGAGCCAGCCGCCGATCGGCCGGAAGACGACCGTGACCAGGGCGAAGCCGGCCGCCTTCGTGCCGGCGTCGGTGGGCGACAGGCCGTACCAGGTCTTCAGGTACGTGGGGAGGTAGACGCCGAACGCGACGATGCCGCCGAAGCCGATCGCATACAGCGCGGACAGCTCCCAGGTGACCCGCAGGCGTCCGGCGTCGGCCAGCCGGTGGGCGAGCGAGGCGGTCGGCACCGGGCGGTCCGGACGGTCGGTGATCAGCACGGCGGCCAGCGCCGCGTACACCACGAGCGCCGCCGCGACCACCAGATACGGCAGGTTCTCACCGTGCCCGGCGATCCTCGGGGTGAAGTACCCGGACAGGGCGACACCGCCCATCCCCATGCCGAAGATTCCGAGCGCGAGCCCCCGCTTGGCCGGCGGGAACCACGAATTGACCAGCGGGATGCCGATCGCGAACGTGGTGCCGCCCAGGCCCAGCAGAAAGCCCACGACGAGCATCGCGCCGTAGGAGTCCCGCGCCGGGATCAGCAGCAGTACGGGCGCGATGGTGAGCGCCGAGATCAGCGGGAACATCAGCCGCGCACCGTACTTGTCGGTGAGCGCGCCCACCGGGATCCGGCCCAGCGAACCGACCAGCACCGGCACCGCCACCAGCAGCGACTGCTCGACCGAGCTCAGCCCCAGCCGCTCCTTGTAGTCCCCGGACAGCGGCGCGATCAGATTCCAGGCCCAGAAGGTGAGCCCGAAACCGATCGTGGCCGTCACGAGGTTGCGATACGCGGCCGCGGACGACGCGTCGAACGTGGCGGGGGACTGCTTGACGGCGGTATCCACCCCCTCAGTCAAGGGCGGCCGCAGGCCCCGAGCCCGCCGGAATCCGCCATGCGGGTCACGCGTGACCCAGGGCCGGGAACGGGGGCGGGATGCCGCCGGACGCGACTTAACCGGTCACAAACCGGACAAAGCTGCGACAATCGCAGTATGGACCGTCTGGACAGAGAAATCCTCGGCATCCTCCAGGAGGACGCCCGGATCTCGTACCGCGATCTGGGCGTACGGGTCGGGCTCAGCGCCAACGCGGCAGCCGACCGGGTGCGCCGGCTGCGCCGCGACGGAGTCATCCGCGGCTTCACCGTGATCATCGACCCGGCCGCCGACACCCGTACCGGACTCGTCGTCTTCATCGACGTGACGCTGCGGATCGATACGACGAACGAGGTGTTCGAGCGGGCGGTGCTCTCCCTGCCCGGCATCACCGAAGTGGTCCATGTGACCGGCGGCCACGACTATCTCGTACGGGCCGCCGTCGCCGACACCGCGGCCCTGGACGGACTGCTGCGCAGGCTCAAGCGGGAGGCCGGGGTCGCCCACTCCAGCACCCGGGTCGCGCTCAGAGCGGCGCCTGCCAGGTGACGGTCGACGGGCGCGAGCCGTCCTCCTCGCGCCCGTCGTCGGCGACCGTCAGCCGGACCGCCGCCCGCCCGTCCGGAAGAACGGCCGTCGCGTCCACCTCCACCTCGATCGCCGAGACCCCGGCCCGCCGGTGCGCGGCCGCGAGCGCGCTCCGCAGCGCGGCGAGCAGCTGCCGGTCCACGGGCTCCCGGACCAGCGCGTCGACCGCCCCGGTGAAGTGCACCGACGGCGGGAAGCCGAGCACGGCGGCGGCGCCCCCCGTCTCCCGCAGCACCCGGCCGCGGAAGGTGGCGGGGGCCTCGGCGGGCGGCTGCTGAAGGGCGAAGATCGCAGTCCGCACCTCCTGAATGGTGGAGTCCAGCTCGTCGACGGCCCTGCCCAGCAAGTCGTCCGTCTCCGGGGCGGCGGCCCGGCGGCGGGTCGACTCCAGCATCATCTCGGTCGCGAACAGTCGCTGGACCACGAGGTCGTGCAGATCGCGGGCGATCCGGTCCCGGTCCTCGTACACCGCGAGCTGCTCCCGGTCCTGCCGGGCGTCCGCCAGGACCAGCGCGAGCGCCGCCTGCGAGGCGAACTGGGTGGCCAGCAGCCGGTCCACCGCCGTGTACGGGCGGTCACCGCGCCGCCGGGGCAGGGCGAGGGTGCCGATCAGCCGCCCGCCGCTCTGCAGCGGCAGCATCATGCTGGGGCCGAACCGCGAGCGCACATGTGTCGTCATCCGCGGATCGGTCGCCGAGTCGTCTATGAACACCGGCTCCCCGCCCAGCAGCTGGACCAGCACCGGGGAGCCGGGCTCGATCGCCGTGCCGACGATCCCGGCCGGGTCGTCGAGCGTGGACGCGGTGACGATCTCCATGCCGCCCGCCTCGTCGGGCTGGAGGATGACCCCGGCGCTGGCGTCGGCGAGCGTTCTGGCCCCTTCGGCGACCGTCATCAGCGCGTCGGCGGCGCTCCCGCCGGTCAGCAGTGCGGTGGTGACGGCGGCCGCCCCCTCGATCCAGCGCTCCCGCTGCCGGGCCGCCGCGTACATCCGGGCATTGGCGATCGCGATGCCGGCCTGCGCGGCCAGTGCGCTCAGCACCGCCTCGTCCGAGTCGGTGAACCGGCCGGTGTGCTTCTCGGTGAGGTAGAGGTTGCCGAAGACCTGGTCGTGGACCCGGATCGGCGCCCCGAGGAAGGAGCGCACCGGCGGATGGCCGGACGGCACCCCGCCGGCCCACGGGCCGGCGGCCGGATCGTCGTGGCGCAGCGGCTGCGGCCCGTCGGCGGGTGCGCCGAGCATTCCCGAATGCCCGTTCGGGAACCTGTCGATCCGCTGCCGCTCGGTGTCGTCGAGCCCCGTGGTGTACAGCTCGTCGATGGTGCCGAGCTCCGGGTCGAGCACGCCGAGCGCGCCGTACCGGGCTCCGGTCAGCGCCGTCGCGGTGTCCACGATCTGCTGGAGCATGACCGGCAGTTCGAGATCGGAGCCGATGCCGAGCAACGCTTCCAGGAAAACCGACAGCGGGGGCTTCTCCGGGACGGGTTCCGCCGCGGCGGTCTCCTCGCCGGGCGGCCCCGCGGCCGTATCCGTCGTGTCGTCGGTCATGCGCCGCACCCCCGGGGTGTGCTCAGCAGGCGATCGGGTCAAGGACCATCGGCTCGATCTTTCCGTCCAGCATGGCACCGAGCCCCAGCACCGCGCAGACGTCCGGGCGCTCCGCGATGTGTACCGCCATGCCCGTCGCGTTCCGCAGCATCTGGTCGAGGCCGGGCAGCAGCGCGCTGCCGCCGACCATCATGATCCCGCAGTCCACGAGGTCGGCCACCAGATCCGGCGGGCAGTCGCGCAGGATCGCGCCGAGCCCGTCCAGGACCGCGGTGAGCGGGGCGTGGATGGCCTGGCGTACGGCGGCGGTGTCGACCTGCACCGAGCGGGCCAGCCCGGTCGCCACGTCACGGCCGTGGATCTCGGTCGTTGCGGGCCCGTGCGCGGTCAGACCGCCGCTGAGCGCCAGTTGCAGCGGGCGCACCGACTGGCTCGGCAGCATCAGCGCATGGTGCTGACGCAGATGCTGGATCACCGCGTGGTCGATGGCGTCGCCGCCGACCGGGATGCGTACGGCGGTCACGATCGAACCGAGCGAGAGCACCGCGATCTGGGTGGTCGCGGCCCCGCACACCATGATCATGGATGCGGTCGGCTGCTCGACCGGAAGTCCGCAGCCGACGGCCGCCGCGATCAGGGTGTCGACCAGTTCGACCCGCCGGGCACCGATCCCGACCATCGTCTCGACGGCGGCCCGCTGGGCGAGCGGATCGCTGTCGTGCGGGGTGCAGGCGGCGGCCCGCAGCCGGGGCTTGCGGCGCAGCTGGCGGCGGAGCTTCTCGCCGAGCAGATGGCGGAGCATCCGCTGGGCCATCTCGATGTCGATGACGGTCCCGCCGGTGACCGGGCGGACCACCCGGATGTAGTCGGGGGTGCGGCCCGTCATCTGTTCGGCGAGCGCGCCGACGGCGATGAGCGACCCGGTACGGGTGTTCACCGCGGCCACGCTCGGCTCGTCGACGACGAGCCCGAGGCCCTTGACGTACACCCGGGTCCGGGCGGCCCCGAGGTCGACGGCGACATGGCAACGGCGCAGCTGCTCAAGGCTGACGGTCACGGCAGGTTCTCCCGAGTGCGCGGACGACGGCACCGGCAACAGCCGGTTCTCTCTGGCATCGTGCGCCGTTCGGAGTCCTGGCGCGCGCCGGGATGAGCCGTAGGAGGTACGAGGCTGACGGTCCGGCAGCAGGGGGCGGTACGCGGCTCGGCGCGGCGAACCGCAGGGCCTACCCGCCCAAGGGGCCCGGCTCGCCCAGCATCCGGCGCAGCAGGTCCCGCAACATCGTCCGGTCCCCGTCCGACAGCTCGGCCAGCGGCTCCCGGGCGAAGGTGAGCGAATCGCGCAGCTGCTGCGCGGTCCGCGCGCCCAGCTCCGTCGGAGCGGCCAGCTTCACCCGTCGGTCGGCCGGATCCGGCCTGCGCTCCACCAGACCGCGCGTCTCCAGCCGGTCGACGATGCCGGTGACGTTCGACGGCTCGCACTTCAGCTTCTGGGCGACCCTGCGCATCGGCATCGGCTCCAGCGAGAGCAGCCCGAGCACCCGCGCCTGCGCACCGGTGAGCGAGTGGGCTGCCGCCGCCTCGTCGTACTCCTCGTAGTAGCGCGCCACGACGGTGCCGATGAGCTCGACGACTTCGAGGGTCAGGGGGTCTGTGCGTGGGGTGGCCATGACACCCAGGATAGCCGGTTGCTTGACAATATGAAATATTTAGGAGCATGGTTGTTTCACTGTATGAAGTATTTCGCTGCCCCGGTGCGTCCCCCACCGCCCCCGCGGGAGCTTCCACCACCTCGTAGGACATTGAGGAGAACCCGAGCCCATGTCAGCTGCACTGCCCACGTCCGGCCGTGAATGGCACCTCGTCGCCCGCCCCCACGGCTGGCCGAAGGCCGAGGATTTCGCGCTGCGTGAGGCCCCGGTCACCGCACCCGGCGAAGGCCGTGTCCTCGTCCGCAATCTGTACTTCTCGGTCGACCCGTACATGCGCGGCCGGATGAACGACGTGAAGTCGTACACCCCGCCCTTCGAGCTCGACCACCCCATGGACGGCGGAGCGGTCGGCGAGGTCATCGCCTCGAACGCCGAGGGCTTCGCCGTCGGCGACCACGTCCTGCACGGCCTCGGCTGGCGCGAGTACGCCGAGCTCCCGGCCGAGCGCGCCGTGAAGGTCGACGCCTCGCTCGCCCCGCTCTCCGCCTACCTCGGGGTGCTCGGCATGACCGGGCTCACCGCCTACGCGGGCCTCTTCGAGGTCGCCTCCTTCAAGGAGGGCGACGCCGTCTTCGTCTCCGGTGCGGCCGGCGCGGTCGGCAGTCAGGTCGGCCAGATGGCGAGGATCAAGGGCGCCTCGCGGGTCATCGGCTCGGCCGGCTCCGACGAGAAGGTCAGGCTCCTCGTCGAGGAGTACGGCTTCGACGCGGCCTTCAACTACCACGACGGCCCGGTCGCCGAGCAGCTGCGCGCGGCCGCCCCCGACGGCATCGACGTCTACTTCGACAACGTCGGCGGCGAGCACCTCGAAGCGGCGATCTCCTCGCTCAACCTGCACGGCCGCGTCACCGTCTGCGGAATGATCGCCCAGTACAACGCCACCGAGCCGACCCCGGGCCCGCGCAACCTCGCCCTCGTCATCGGCAAGCGGCTGCGCATCCAGGGCATGCTCGTCAGCGATCACGCCGCGCTCCAGCCGCAGTTCGTCCAGGAGGTCGCCGGCTGGCTGGCCTCGGGCGAGCTGAAGTACCGCGAGACCTTCGTCGAGGGCATCGAGAACGGCTTCGACGCCTTCCTCGGTCTGCTGCGCGGCGAGAACACCGGGAAGATGATCGTCTCCCTCGTCTGACAGCCGCCCCGGTTAGGCTCCATGTACAGGCCGTCGCGATCACGGGCGCGATTCGCGGCGCACAGCAGGAGGAATCCTCAGCATGACCATTCAGGACATCACCGTTGCCTACACCGCCGTCGCCACCGCCGAGAACGGCCGTGACGGGCGCGTCTCGTCCGACGACGGCAACCTCGACGTCATCGTCAACCCGCCCAAGGCCCTGGGCGGAAGCGGCGCGGGCACCAACCCCGAGCAGCTCTTCGCGGCCGGCTACAGCGCCTGCTTCCAGGGCGCGCTGGGCGTGGTGGCCCGCCAGGAGAAGGCCGACATCTCCGGCTCCACGGTGACCGCCGCGGTCTCCATCGGCAAGACGGCCGAGGGCGGCTTCGGCCTGGAGGTGGCGATCAGCGCCACCATCCCGAACGTCGACACCGCCACCGCGCGGGCGCTCGTCGAGAAGGCCCACCAGGTCTGCCCGTACTCGAACGCCACGCGCGGCAACATCAAGGTCGAGCTGTCGGTCGCCTGACCGCCCCGCTCACGGCGGACCGAGGGCCGCACCCCTTCGCGGGGTGCGGCCCTCGGTCCGCTGTCGACAACCGCCCGTCCGGCGGTTCCCTTCCCACCAGTACGCTGACGTCATGCGTGATCTAGGGGCGGGCTTCGGCTACTTGACAAACGGACAGCGCTGGGTCGGCCGGCACGGACGGTGGTTCGGCCTCGGGCTGCTGCCCGGACTGATCACCCTCGTGCTGTACGCGGGGGCGCTCGTCGGTCTCGGCTACGGCGCCGACGACCTGGTGAACTGGGCGACCCCGTTCGCCGACGACTGGTCCTCGCCCTGGCTCGGCGTGTTCCGCACCACCCTGACCGTGCTGGTCTTCGGCCTCGGGCTCTTCCTCGCCGTGATCACCTTCACCGCCGTGACACTGCTGATCGGCCAGCCCTTCTACGAGTCGCTCTCCGAGCAGGTCGACCGCACCGAGGGCGGCGAGGTCCCCGAGTCCGGGCTGCCGCTCTGGCGGGAGCTGTGGATCTCCGCCCGCGACAGCGTCCGCATCCTGGTGCGGGTGGGGCTCTACTCGGTGCTGCTCTTCGCCCTCGGGTTCATTCCGGTGCTCGGCCAGACCGTCGTCCCCGTGCTCGGCTTCTGCGTCACCGGCTACTTCCTCGCCGAGGAACTCACCGCCGTCGCGCTGCAGCGCCGCGGCATGGTCCTGAAGGACCGGCTCGCCCTGCTGCGCGGCCGCCGCCTGTTGACCCTCGGCTTCGGCGTACCCCTGGGGCTCGCCTTCCTGATCCCGTTCGTCGCCGTGTTCCTGATGCCGGGCGCCGTCGCCGGAGCCACCCTGCTGGCGCGCGACCTGGTGGCGCCGGAGGACGAGGACGACGCCGATCCGGCACCCGTGCCGTACACGCTCGACGAGGGCTGAGGAGCGCCCCCTACCGAGACCGGGGTGTGGCAGCGGGCGGGCTACGGACTGTTCCTGTCCGCCGCCCGCTTCGGCTGGTTCGTCCTGGTCGCGCTGTTCTTCTCGAACTCGCGGCTGTGCACCTCGATGCCGAGGTGGCAGAAGGCCCTCAACCGGGGCATCGGGTCGGTGCTCGTCGGGCTGGGCGTCACCCTGGGCCTGTCCCACTGGGCGACGCCCAGCCAAACCCGGGTCAGCTGCTGTGCACCTCCAGCGCCGACCGGACCGCCGACTCCAGCGCCCCCTCGATCCAGGCCGGCTTGATCGAGGTGTGGTCGCCGGCGAAGTGCAGCGGCCCCTCGACCGAGCGCACATCGGCGAACAGTTCGGTGTGCTGCCCCGGCAGCAGCACCGACGCCTCGCCGTACGCGTACGGGTCGCGCATCCACGACTGGGTGGCGCCCGCGCCCGTGTAGAAGACCTCGACGCGCTGCCCGTACACGTCCTGCACCCCGCCCAGGGCGTGCGGGTAGCGCTCGTCGTCGTCCAGCGAGTCCCACTTCAGCGCGTCGTCGGCCCAGCTGTACGAGGCGAGGACGACACCGCCCGCGCTGCCCTCGACCGGGTGCGAGGGCTGGAAGACGAAGCGGTTGGCGTTGTCGGTGACCGATCCGCCGCCGATGACGTGCGCCGCCTCGGGCTGGTTGCGGGCGGTGGCCCGGTGAGCCGCGTAGTGCACGCGCTGGTTGGGCGGGAGGTGGCCGGGCGGCACGGAGGGGTGGGCGCCCAGCAGTGAACCGTCGGCCGGTGCCTTGCCCAGCCGGTAGGCGTCGTACAGGCCGGGCTTGATCCGCTCCAGCTCGGTCTTCCAGTCCTTCTCCTCGAACTCCCACCAGCGGCGGCTGAATTCGAGCAGCACCTTGGTCGCCGCGTCGTAGTGGATCTCGGTGATCGCGCGCCGCTTGCCGTACGAGAGCGCGGGCGTGACGGGGATGTGGCGCAGTCCGGAGAACGGCACGGTGATGATCGCCCGGTCGCCGCGGAAGGTCTGCCGCACCAGCGGCCTGCCGTCGCGGCCCTCGGAGACCGTCTCGACCTCGACGCCGTCGGTGCCGTGACTGATCCGGGTGGCCCGGCGGTCCAGCCGCACCAGGTCCTTGACCCGCTCGTACATCGCGTCGGCGAGGACGCCCGTGCCGCCCGGCAGCTCGAAGAACGCGGTGTCCGGGCTGATCAGGGAGGCCCCGATGAAGCTGTGCACAAAGGCGAGGTGCAGCCGGGAGGTGAGGTTCTCGACCGTGCCGATGAGGTCGATGGTGCGCTCGTCGAGCTTGGCCGCCTCGGTCAGGAAGCGGAACATCGACCAGTGCCCGTACCGCTGGATCACCCGCGCCCAGCCCTCGACGAGCTCCCGGCCCTCCTTGCCCTCGAATTCCTTGCGCACGGGCGCGAACGCCTCCCGCACGATCGTCGCGGCGGCCTTGTCCTCGAACGCGGCGGGCACCCCGAACGAGCGGTTGATCGCCTGGGGCTTCGCCGCGTAGTCGGCCTTGCGCATCCGGATGCCGTTGACGTGGATCCAGGTGCGGTTGGCGGGCTTGCCCTCGGCGTCGACATCCACCAGGTGGAAGCGGCGGCGCTTCAGGTCGAAGCTGTCCATGAGGCCGGTGACCAGCGGGTGGCTGTCGGGGATGCGCATCGCGCCGGCCTCGGCGGTCTGCTTCGGGTCGGCGAACGGCGCCTTCGCGTTCTCGTGACCGCCCTGGCGGAAGGTCTTGATCCGGCCGCCGACGCGATTGCCGTTGGCCTCGATGACGGTGACGGTGTGCCCGGCCTCGCGGAGCAGATGGGCGGCGGTGAGCCCGGCCGGGCCGGCGCCGACGATCAGCACCTTCTTGGGGCTCTTGCGGCCGCGGGGCAGACCCTTGGAGAGCAGGATGTCGCGGTAGTACGGGACCAGCGGCTGGTCCTGTTCGTCGCGTACGAGGATGGCGCGGGCGACGGCCAGGCAGGCGTTCCAGTCCGAGCCGGTGGCCGCGGGGGCGAGCGCGGTGCCGACTGCGGCGGGGGAGCCGGCGGTGCCGGGCGCGGCGGCGCCCGCGGTGCCGGGGGCCGCGGCGACGGCCAACGCGGCGGCACCGGCGGTGGCGCCCGTGATCAGGGAGCGGCGGGAGGGCAGGCCGGAGGAGGGTCCGGCGGGCTCGGTAGTCATGCGGCAACCCTGGGGCGCCCGGAGGGGTGCCCTGCGCCCGGACGCGCGTAGACCGGCCCGAAATCACTCGCAGGGGGAACGCATTGATCTGGTTCCGCTGCGCGTCGCCGCAGGCCATGTCACGATTATCGGTTCTTCGCAGCCCCTTGTTCCGGCGGCTGCAGCAGCGCCAGGAAGTCCCCGAACGCCGCGGGCATGTCCACCGAGTCCGGATCCAGCAGCCACTGGTACTGGAGCCCGTCCAGCACCGCGACGAGCAGCGGAGCAGCGCGCTCCGGAGTCAGCCCGCCCGGCAGCCGTTCGCCGTACTCCGCGCGCAGTATCGCCGCCATGCTCGACCGGACCTGGGTGTAGCGGCGGGTGAAGAACTCCCGCGCGGGATGCCCCTCCGTCACGCTCTCGCCGAGCAGTGCCGAGAACGTCTGGACGATGCCGGGCCGCATCGCGTTGTACTCCACCAGCGAGGCCAGCAGCTCGATCCGCCAGACGCCGTCGCTCCGGGTGCCGCCGCCGGTGTCCCACTGGTCGCGCTCCGCCAGCACGGCGACGAGCAGCGCCTCCTTGGTAGGGAAGTAGTGCAGGAGCCCCTGCTGGCTGAGGCCGACCCGCTCGGCGACCGCGCTCAGCGAGGCGCCGCGATAGCCGCGCTCGGCGATCACTTCGAGGGTGGCCCGGACGATCTCCGCCCGCCGCTCCGTACTCCTGCCCCGCACCATCGCCCCGGCCCCTTTCGGCGCTCCACCGGTCCTGCACTGGGGACCGTACGCCATCCGAATATCACGGAGTAATAACGAAACCTACTGGTCTACCTGCCGTGGGGTCAGTATGGAGGCATTCAGTCCGGATTCCGACGAGGAGGTACGGCCGTGGCAGGCGCGTCCACACCCACCAACCCCGATGCGGCCCGCGAGACCGCGGTCGAAGCGGCGCTCGCCGCGCTCGGGCTCGACGACAAGGCGCGGCTGCTGGCCGGCCAGGACATGTGGTCGCTGCCCGCACTGCCGGCTGTGGGGCTGGGCTCCCTGGTGATGTCCGACGGGCCGATCGGCGTCCGGGGCGTCGCCTGGAGCGCCGACGACCCGTCCGTCGCCCTGCCCTCGCCCACCGCGCTGGCCGCGACCTGGGACCCGGCCCTGGCCCGCCGGGCCGGCCGGCTGCTGGCGCAGGAGGCCCACCGCAAGGGGGTGCACGTCCTGCTCGCCCCGACCGTCAACCTCCACCGTTCCCCGCTCGGCGGGCGCCACTTCGAGACGTACAGCGAGGACCCGTACCTCACCGGCGAGATCGGCACCGGCTATGTGCTCGGGGTGCAGGACGGCGGAGTCGGCACGACCGTCAAGCACTTCGTCGCCAACGACGCCGAGACCGACCGCTTCACCGTCGACAACGTCGTCGCCCCGCGCACCCTGCGCGAGATCTACCTCGCCCCGTTCGAACGCATCGTCAAGAACGCCCACCCGTGGGGCATCATGGCCGCCTACAACCGGGTCAACGGCTCCACCATGACCGAGCACCGCTATCTGCAGAACGCGGTGCTGCGCGGCGAATGGGGCTTCGACGGCTTCATCGTCTCCGACTGGCTGGCCGCCCGCTCCACCGTCGCCGCCGCCGACGGCGGCCTCGACGTCGCGATGCCCGGCCCGAAGACGGTCTACGGCAAGGCGCTCGCGGACGCCGTGCGGGCCGGCGAGGTCGCGGAGTCCGTCGTCGACGGCGCCGTACGCAATGTGCTGCGACTGGCCGCCCGTGTCGGCATCCTGGACGGCGCCCCGCCCGTCGTCGACGAGGCCGGCCGCCCCTCCGCCGTCGACGGCGAAGCGCTGGCCCGCGAGATCGCCCGCCGCTCCTTCGTCCTCGTACGCAACGAACGCGCCGCCCTCCCCATCGACCCGGCGGCCGTCCGCAGCGTCGCGGTCAGCGGGGCACTCGCCCGGGACGCCCGGGTGCTCGGCGGCGGCTCCGCCCAGGTCTTCCCGCCCCACGTCGTCAGCCCGCTCGACGGCCTCCTCGCCGCCCTCCCCGAGGGCGTCGTCGACTACCGCGTCGGTGCCGACCCCAACACCGAACTCACCCCCGCCGAGAAGGGCTTCGGGCTCAAGGCCGTCTGCTACGACGAGTCCGGCACCGTCATCGGCTCCGCGCCGCTGCGGGGCGGCACCGTCCAGTGGATCGGCGACGAACTCCCGGAGGGCGTCACCCGCGGCACGCTGCACACCGTCGAGATCACCGGCACCTTCGTCCCGCGCGACAGCGGCGAGCACGTCTTCGGCACCCGCGGCACCGGCGCGTTCACCCTCACCGTCGCGGGCGAGACCCTGTACGACGGGATCCACCGGGTCACCGGATCCGCCGACCCCGGCGAGGCCTTCTGGGGCAACCCGCTGGAGCGCGGCCGGATCGCCCTCACCGCGGGCGAAGCCGTCGAGGTCTCGCTGCGACAGGTCCCCGAGACCCTGGACGACGACCAGCCGGTCCCCGGCGTCTCGTTCTCCCTCTGCCACCTCGCCCCGCGCCGCGACCCCCAGGAGCTGATCGCCGAGGCCGTCGAGGCGGCCCGCGCCGCGGACACCGCGATCGTCGTCGTCGGCACCACCGAACGCGTCGAGTCCGAGGGCTTCGACCGCACCGACCTGAAGCTCCCCGGCCACCAGGACGACCTCGTCCGGGCCGTCGCCGCCGCCAACCCGCACACCGTCGTGATCGTCAACTCCGGCTCCCCGGTGGAGCTCCCGTGGCGCGACGAGGTCGCCGCCGTGCTGCTCGGCTGGTTCCCCGGCCAGGAGGCCGGCCACGCCCTCGCGGACGTCCTGCTCGGCGCCGGGGAACCGGGCGGGCGCCTCCCCACCACCTGGCCGGCCGCGCTCGCCGACGTCCCGGTCTCCGACACCACCCCCACCGACGGCGAACTCCACTACGACGAGGGCGTCTTCGTCGGCTACCGGGCCTGGGAGAAGGCGGGCACCGCGCCCGCTTACCCCTTCGGGCACGGACTCGGCTACACCACCTGGGAGTACGAGAGCCTCACGGCGGGCCCGGACTCCGCCACCGTCCGCCTCCGCAACACCGGCACCCGGCCCGGCGCCGAGACCGTCCAGATCTACCTCGCCCCGCAGGGCGACACCGCCGAACGCCCGGCCCGCTGGCTGGCCGGCTTCGCACGGGTCGAGGCGGCACCCGGCGAGAGCGCCGAGACGGTGATCGCGCTGGAGCGGCGCACGTACGAGATCTGGGACGAGGAGGCGTACGACTGGGTCCTCGTCCCCGGCACGTACGAGGTGCAGGCGGCCCGCTCGCTCGCCGACGTACGTCTGACGGCGACCGTGGGCATCAAGGAATAGCGGACGGGCGGCAGGCGACGTTCACCTCCGTCGCGACGCCCGGCACGCACTCTCACCGCACCGGACGAAAACCCGAGTACAACCCAGTACGAGGACTTCCGGCCGGCACGCCGAGAGCACGCACCGGACGCCGCTCCTCGACGGGCAGACGTTGCCTGCCGCGGCACCACCGTCAGCGCACCGTGAATCCGTACACGGTCGTCGAGACGAACTCCTCGCCCGGCCGCAGCACCGTGCTCGGGAACGCGGGCCGGTTCGGGGAGTCGGGGAAGTGCTGGGTCTCCAGCGCGATCCCGGCGCACGGGCCGAAGGGCCGCCCGTCGAAGTGGTCCGCCGTGTACAGCTGGAGCCCCGGCTCCGTCGTCGTCACGGTCAGCACGCGCCCCGAGGCCGCGTCGTACAGCTCGGCCGCCGGAACCGTTCCCGCCGCGTCGAGCACGAAGTTGTGGTCGTAGCCCGCACCGACCGGCCGCGGCTCACGGAAGTCGAACCGGGTCCCGTCCACCGGCAGGAACTCGCCCGTGGGCAGCGACTCGGCGTCCGCCGGGGTGATCCGCCCGGCCGCGATCCGCAGCGCCTGCCCGAGCGCGCTGCCGCTGCCGGCGCCGGCGAGGTTCCAGTACGTGTGGTTCGTCAGGTTCAGCACCGTCGGGGCGTCGGTCGTCGCCCGGTACGCGATCCGCAGCGCCCCGCCCTCGTCCAGGGTGTAGGCCGCCGACACCGCGAGATGGCCCGGGAAGCCCTCCTCGCCGTCCTTTGAGACCAGCGAGAGCTCCACACCCTCGGCCACCTCCCGCGCCCGCCACACGCGCTTGTCAAAGCCCCTGGCCCCGCCGTGCACCTGGTTGCGCCCCTCGTTCGGCGTCAGCCGGTGCGTGCGCCCGTCCAGCTCGAAGCGGGCCCCGCCGATCCGGTTCGCGTACCGCCCGACCAGCGCGCCGAAGTACGGGCCGGGGAAAGCCTGGTACCCGGCCAGGTCCCGCAGCCCGAGCGCGACCTCGGCCCGCGTCCCGTGCCGGTCCGGCACCTCGACCGACTGCACGATGCCGCCGTACGTCAGCACGCGCACCCGCGTACCGTCCCGCTCCAGCGTCCACCGGTGTACGCGGCTGCCGTCCGCGAGGGTGCCGAAGTCTTCCGTACGTATCCCCGTGCCCGAACCCATGACCATGATCACGGACCTTACGCCGGAGGCCGGGCGGCGGTGACATTGCGGTACGCGATCTCCGCCAGCCTCGCCTGCCCGTCGCGCCCCGGATGGAACCAGTCCCACCGGCTGAGCTGCCTGCCGGTGAACGGGTAGTCGAAGACCGCCCCGCCGTCGTAACGGCAGCGCCGGTCCTTCGCGCACACCTCCCGGAGCACCTTGTTGTACGCCACGACCCGCTCCTGCACCGATGCGCGCCGGGCCGCCGCCCGTGCGCTCATGTCGTCCGCGTCGCCCAGCATCGACTGACAGATCCCAAGTCTCCAGATCTGCTTGCCCAGTGCGTTGCCGCGCCCCGTCGACCAGAGCCGCTTGAGGTCCGGCACGCTCGACACGTAGACCTGCGCCTTGGGCGCCCCGGCCCGCAGCTGACGCATCGACGCCTCGAACGAGGAGCGGAAATCAGCCACCGGTGTCATGTACCGCGCCGAGTCCCGGCAGGCGTCATTGGCGCCGATCATCACCGTCACCAGATCGGGCTTCTTCTTCGCGGCCAGCGCCATCTGTTCCGGCAACTGCGCGATCCTGGCCCCCGTCTCGGCGTGGTTCCAGCTGCGCGAGGAGGCCCCCGACTCACCGAGCAGCCGCACGGCCAGGCTGCGCACCTCGCTGTCCGTACCGGTCGCCCAGGAGACCTCGGGGCAGTCCGCCAGCACCGAACAGGCGTCGAAGCCGCGGGTGATGGAGTCGCCGACGGCGGCCAGGGAACCCGGCTCGCGGTCCCAGACCGGGCCCGGCCTGGGCGAAGGCTGCGCGGCCGCCCCCTTCGTCGTTCCCTCCGGGCCGGATTCACAGCCCGTCAGCACGACCGTGCCGAGCACCGAGACGGCCGCCAGGACGGCGGCCGCGCTACGCGAACGGCGACGGGCGGAACGATCCTGCATCCCTTGGTCCCCTCGGTTGTGCCCCCGGCAACCCCTGGTGGCACCGGTCTGAAGGCCCGGCCGCTCCGGCGGGTGAAAGCTGAGCGATTGATGGGCCCAGGACCGACCGTACGTCACACCTGGGCCCCCGCCGCGCGGTAGCTTTTCCTCGTCGAACCAGCGGCGCGTTCCCCCGCCCGGCTCCACTCGGGTGGCTTTCAGGAAATCACATCACGTCACATACTGTCCCTTTTCAGGAGTTTCACCCCGATGCTGTTTACTGATGACAACCTCGGGATCCGGCCGAGAACAGACGGTACGGGTACGAGACCGCTGGGGAAGGCGAACTTCGTCCCACACTGGAGGTCCCGGTGACGACACGTGGAGTTCTGTACGTTCACTCCGCACCGCGCGCGCTCTGCCCCCATGTCGAATGGGCGGTGGGCAGTGTCCTCGGTGTGCGGGTCCAGCTGGACTGGATCAGACAGCCTGCCGCGCCCGGCACCTGGCGGTCCGAGTTCTCCTGGCAGGCGCGCCCCGGCACGGCGTCCAAGCTCGCCTCCGCGCTGCGGGGCTGGGACCTGCTGCGCTTCGAGGTGACGGCGGAGCCGAACGCCACGTCGGAGGGCGAGCGCTACAGCTCCACGCCCGGCCTCGGCATCTTCCACGCCGTCACCGGCATGCACGGCGACATCCTGGTCCCCGAGGACCGGCTGCGGGCGGCGCTGGCCAGGTCCGCCCAGGGCGAGACCGACCTGGAGGCCGAGATCGCCAAACTGCTCGGCAAGCCGTGGGACGACGAACTGGAGTCCTTCCGCCACGCGGGCGAGGGCGCGCCGGTGCGGTGGTTGCACCAGGTGGTGTGAGTAGGACCGACCGGCAATCGGGGGGAGCCCCCGAAACGGACGAGGCCCGCCTTCCCAGGAGGGAAGGCGGGCCTCGTCGTGCAGGTCAGACGCTGCGGAACGCCAGGACCACGTTGTGCCCGCCGAATCCGAACGAGTTGTTGATCGCGGCGATCGAGCCCTCCGGCAGCGGCCGGGGCGTGTCACGCACGATGTCGGCCTCCACGTCCTCGTCGAGGTGCTCCACGTTGATCGTGGGCGGAGCCGTCCGGTGGTGCAGCGCCAGGACCGTCGCGACGGTCTCGATACCGCCCGCGCCACCGAGGAGGTGACCGGTCATCGACTTCGTCGCGGAGATCGCGACATGGTCGAGGTCGTCGCCCAGGACCTTGCGCAGGGCCTTCAGCTCCGCGACATCGCCCTGCGGCGTCGACGTGGCGTGCGCGTTGAGGTGCACGATCTCGGACGGCTTGAGGTCCGTCTGGTCCAGCAGGTTCTGCATCGCGGCGGCGATACCGCGCCCGGTCGGCTCGGGCTGCGCGATGTGGTGGGCGTCCGCGGACAGCCCCTGGCCCAGCACCTCGCAGTAGACCTTGGCGCCACGCGCCGCGGCGTGCTCCGCGGACTCCAGGACGACCACTCCGGCGCCCTCGCCGAGGACGAAGCCGTCACGGCGCGTGTCGTACGGGCGGGAGGCCTTCTCGGGCTCCTCGTTGTGCTTGGACATCGCCATCATGTTGGCGAACGCGGCGATCGGCAGCGGGTGGACCGCCGCCTCGGTGCCACCGGCGAGGACCACATCGGCGCGGCCGGTGCGGATCATCTCGATGGCGTACCCGATCGCCTCGGCACCCGAGGCGCAGGCGGAGACCGGGGTGTGGACACCGGCCTGGGCGTTGACCTCGAGGCCGACGTTGGCGGCCGGGCCGTTGGGCATGAGCATGGGCACGGTGTGCGGGGAGACGCGGCGTACGCCCTTCTCCTTGAGCACGTCGTACTGGTCGAGCAGAGTGGTCACGCCGCCGATGCCGGAGGCGATGACCGAGCCCAGCCGCTCGGGCTGGATCTTCTCGTCCTCGCCGGCCTTGCCGGTGAAACCGGCGTCCGCCCAGGCCTCGCGGGCCGCGATCAGCGCGAACTGCGCCGAGCGGTCCAGCTTGCGGGCGAGCGGACGGGGCAGGACGTCGCCCGGGTCGACAGCCGCGAGGGCAGCGATCCGGACGGGCAGTTCGGCGAAACGTTCGCCCTCGAGAGGCTTGACGCCGGAACGGCCGGCCGTCAGACCTTCCCAGGTCGACGCCGAGTCGCCACCCAGCGGAGTGGTTGCGCCGATACCGGTGACGACCACGGTGCGATTGGTCGAGTTCACTGGAAAATCTTCTCCACGTGTAGAGGGTCGTGAATCAGCGGCGCCACCGCCGGGTGGCGACACAGGTGCAGGCTGATCAGCCCTGGTGCTTGAGGATGTATTCGGCAGCGTCGCCGACCGTCTTGAGGTTCTTGACGTCGTCGTCGGGGATCTTCACGTCGAAGCGCTCCTCGGCGGCGACGACGACCTCGACCATGGACAGCGAGTCGACGTCCAGGTCGTCGGTGAAGGACTTGTCCAGCTGGACGTCCTCGACCGGGATACCGGCGATCTCGTTGACGATCTCGGCGAGACCCTTGACGATCTCTTCCTGAGTGGCGGCCATGTTGGCGCTCCTTCGATGTTTATCTGCAGGTTGGGACGTGCGGGCCGAAACGGCCCGGTGTGCCTAGGGGAGGGTAACGACCGTTGCGGCGTAGACGAGACCCGCCCCGAAGCCGATGACGAGCGCGGTGTCGCCGCTCTTCGCCTGACCGGTCGCCAGAAGCCGCTCCATCGCGAGCGGAATCGAGGCGGCGGAGGTGTTGCCGGTGGTCTCCACGTCGCGGGCGACGGTGACGTTCTCCGGCAGCTTCAGGGTCTTCACCATCGAGTCGATGATCCGCATGTTGGCCTGGTGCGGAATGAAGACGTCCAGGTCTTCCGGTGCGATCCCGGCCGCGTCCAGCGCCTGCTGGGCGACCTTCGCCATCTCGAAGACGGCCCAGCGGAAGACCGCCTGGCCCTCCTGCGTGATGGCCGGGAACTTGACGTTGCCCTGGGAGTCGAGCGGGAGCTGCGACACGTCGCCGATGTGGAACTGGTTCCACGGCACGGTCTGCTTGATCGTGCCGGCCTTGTCGCCCTCGGAGCCCCACACGGTCGGGCCTATGGCCGGAACATCGGAAGGCCCGACGATGACCGCGCCGGCGCCGTCGCCGAACAGGAAGGCCGTCGCCCGGTCCTCCAGGTCGGTCAGGTCGGACAGCCGCTCCACACCGATGACCAGGACGTACTCCGCCGAACCCTCGACGATCATGCCCTTGGCGAGGGTCAGTCCGTAGCCGAAGCCGGCGCAGCCCGCCGAGATGTCGAACGCGGCGGCCTTGTCGGTGCCGAGCTTGTCGGCGATCTCGGTGGCGATCGCGGGCGTCTGCGCGAAGTGCGAGACGGTGGAGACGACCACGGCCCCGATCTGGTCGGGACGGATCCCGGCGTCCGCGATGGCCTTGCCGGACGCCTCGATCGACATCGCGGCGACGGTCTCCTCGTCGTTCGCCCAGTGGCGGGTGGCGATGCCGGAGCGCGAGCGGATCCACTCGTCGGACGAGTCGATCTTTTCGAGAATCACCTCGTTGGGCACGACCCGGGTCGGGCGGTAGCCGCCGACACCCATGATCCGCGCGTACGGGGCGCCTTGGCTGGGCTTGATCTTCGACATTCTCTCGGGCTCCTTAGGCGCCCACGTGCTCGGAGATGAGCGCGCGGGCCGCGTCGAGGTCGTCGGGGGTCTTGAGCGCGAGTGTCTGGACACCGGGCAGCGCGCGCTTGGCGAGCCCCGTGAGGGTGCCGCCGGGGCACGCCTCGATGAGAGCCGTGACGCCCAGCTCCTTGAAGGTCTCCATGCACAGGTCCCAGCGGACCGGGTTGGCCACCTGGCCGACCAGCCGGGAGATGACCTCGTCGCCGGTGGCGACGGCCTTTCCGTCGGCGTTCGAGATGTAGGTCACGGCCGGGTCGGCGGGCGCCAGCTCGGCGGCGGCCTCGCGCAGCCGGTCGACGGCGGGGGCCATGTGGCTCGTGTGGAAGGCACCGGCGACCTTGAGGGGCACCACGCGGCGCACACCCTCGGGCTTGTCCTCGACCAGCGCGGCGATCTGCGCGGCGGTGCCCGCGGCGACGATCTGACCCGCCCCGTTGACGTTCGCCGGGGTCAGCCCGAGCTTCTCCAGGTGTGCGACCGACACATCGGGGTCGCCGCCCAGCAGCGCCGCCATGCCGGTCTCGGTGACCGCCGCGGCCTCGGCCATGGCGAGCCCGCGGGCCCGTACGAGACGCAGCGCGGCCTCGTCGCCGATGACTCCGGCGAGGGCGGCTGCGGTGATCTCACCAACGCTGTGACCTGCGACGACGTTCGGCGACGCATCGAGTGCGGCGGCGGACAGCAGACCGGCGGCCACCAGCAGCGGCTGCGCCACCGCGGTGTCACGGATCTCATCCGCGTCGGCCTTGGTGCCGTAGTGGGCGAGGTCGAGCCCGATGGCGTCGGACCAGCCCGCGATGCGGTCGGCGGCACCGGGGAGGTCGAGCCAGGGAGTCAGGAAGCCGGGCGTCTGAGCGCCTTGGCCGGGAGCGACGAGTACGAGCACCCTCACACTCTCTCTTGTGAACGGTCCGGAACACCCGTGGGGACAGGGACGAAGAACCGTATGGGGAATTGTTGATGTCCGACAAAAGTCTAGGACTGAGGATCTCTCGCGACCAAGCGCCCCAGGATCAGGGCGATCCGCAGCGTGAATGCCGAGCGAACGTCGGAAGGGGACCATCCGGTGACGTCTGTCACACGTCGGAGCCGGTAGCGCACGGTGTTCGGGTGGACGAACAGCATTCTGGCCGCGCCCTCCAGACTGCTTGCCTGCTCCAGATACACACTGAGAGTTTCGAGCAGAGCGGAGCCCGCTTCTTCCAGCGGTCTGTAGATCTCCTCCACCAACTGGTCCCGCGCGGCGGGGTCGCCCGCCATCGCGCGCTCCGGCAGCAGATCGTCGGCGAGCACCGGCCGGGGGGCGTCCTGCCAGGCAGCGCACGCCCTGAGTCCGGCGGCCGCGGCCTGCGCGGACCGGGTCGCCGCCAGCAGGTCGGGCACCACGGGTCCGGCGACGACGGGGCCCGCCGCGTACGGGCCGATCAGCGCCTTCGCGACCTGCAACGGGTTGTCGCTGCCGCCCGCGATGACCACCAGGCGGTTGCCGAGCACCCCGGTCAGGACCTGGAGCTTGGCGTGCCGGGCGGCCCGCCTGATCGCCTCCACGGTCAGCTCGCTGTCGCCGTCCGGAGCGGTGCCGAGCACCACGCAGACGTGCTCGGGGGAGTTCCAGCCGAGCGCCGCGGCGCGTGACACGGCGCCCTCGTCGGCCTCGCCGGACAGCACCGCGTTCACCACGAGCGATTCCAGCCGGGCGTCCCAGGCGCCGCGCGCCTCGGCGGCCTGCGCGTACACCTGGGCGGTCGCGAAGGCGATCTCCCGGGCGTAGACGAGCAGCGCCTCGCGCAGCACCGACTCGTCGCCGGGCGCGGCGACCTCCTCGATCGCGGCCTCCATGACCTCGATCGTCGTACGCACCATCTCGACGGTCTGCCGCAGGGTGATCGCCCGGGTCAGCTCGCGCGGAGCCGTCCCGAAAACGTCGGTGGAGATGGCCTGAGGGGTCTCCGGGTGCCGGAACCACTCGGTGAACGCCGCGATACCGGCCTGGGCCACCAGGCCGATCCAGGACCGGTTCTCAGGAGGCATCGCCCGGTACCACGGCAGCGACTCGTCCATGCGGGCGATCGCGTTCGCGGCGAGCCGGCCGGAGGACTGTTCCAGACGCTTCAGGGTCGCGGCATGCAGGTGGGCGGCGTTCGCATCGGGCTGTTCAGGATCGGGTCGGGACACGGAGACAAGAGTGCCTTATCAGGCCACGGGCGCGGAGAGCCGGGGCGACCGCGGGTCGTACCGGCGGGTAGCGGCCGGGGGTTCCCGCGTTCCCGCCCGGGGGCTTCTCTGCGTTCCCGCGCGGGGGTTTCTCCCGTGCCCCTGCCCGGGGGCTTCTCTGCGTTCCCGCGCGGGGGTTTCTCCCGTGCCCCCGCCCGGGGGCTTCTCTGTGCTCCCGCCCGGGGATTCCCCCGTGCTCCCGCCCGGGGATTCCCCCGTGCTCCCGCCCGGGGATTCCCCCGTGCTCCCGCCCGGGGATTCCCCCGCGCTCCCGCCCGGGGATTCCCCCGTGCTCCCGCCCGGGGATTCCCCCGTGCTCCCGCCCGGGGATTCCCCCGTGCTCCCGCCCGGCTACCGTGGGCGGGTGATCTCCGTACACCGCGCCGAGGACCGGTACCAGGGCGGCGACCAGGACGCCGGCATCCTGTCCCGGCACGCCTTCTCCTTCGGCAGCTTCTACGACCCGGACAATCTGCGCTTCGGCCCGATCCTGGCCTGCAACACGGAGCGGCTGGAGCCCGGCGCGGGCTTCGACGAACACCCCCACAGCCATACGGAGATCGTCACCTGGGTCGTCGAGGGCGAGCTGACCCACCGCGACTCCACCGGCCATGCCACGCTCGTACGCCCCGGCGACCTCCAGCACCTCAGCGCCGCCTCCGGCGTGCGCCACGTCGAACGCAACGACGGGGCCGCCCCGCTGACGTTCGTCCAGATGTGGCTGGCACCCCTCGAACCGGGCGGCGAACCCTCGTACTCGATCGTCCCCGGCCTCACCGACGATGCCCCCTACGCCCTCCCTGCGGCCGGTGCGCTGCTCCATGTGCGCAGGCCGGCCACGGGGGAGCGGGCGGCGCTGCCGGACGCGGCGCGGGTGTACGTCCAGGTGGTGGCCGGGGGCGTACGGCTCGGCGACGAGGAGCTGGAGCCGGGCGACTCGGTACGGATCACCGGGGAGGAAGGGCTGGAGCTGGTCGCGACCGGACCGGCCGAGGTGCTGATCTGGGAACTGTCTGCCTGACCTACCGGCCGAGGTGCCGAACCGGGAACCGCCGGCCTGACCTACCGGCCGCTGTCCCGGCGCCACATCGACCACATCGGCGGCCCGGACCGGAACGTCATCTCCTCGTGCACCACGAAGCCGTGCCGCTGGTAGAAGGTGAGATTGCGGCGGTTGCTGGACTCCAGGAAGACCGGCCGCCCGTCCGCGTCCGCCCGCTCCAGCAGCCCGCCGAGCACCCGCGCCCCGCGCCCCGTGCCGCGCGCGTCCGCCCGGGTGCCGATGTACTCGACGTACCAGTGCTCGGGACCGGCCGGGTGACGGTGCTCCATGGCGAACAACCGCCCGGCCGTACGTGGGAGTTGAGTCCTTGCCGCGCGTACGAGTGGCCCCGCGTTGCGCAGCAGGTACGTCATCGGCAGCTTCCATTTCCCGGGCTCCGCCCACACCGCCGCGACGGTGCGGTCCGGATCGGTCCACACGCGGCCGGCCGGGACCTGCTGGGCCAGATGCGCGGTGAACAGCAGCCGCAGCCGCCGGTCCCGGTCGCGCGGCATCAGCCAGCTCCAGACGGGATCCTCGGCATAGGCACTGGCGAGTACGGCGGCGAGTGCGGGGACATCGGCGGCGGTAGCGCGGACTGTGTCGGCCATGGCCGAGGAGAGTAGCGGGTGTCGCGTCGGCCATGCCTCTCTGTCCGGCGGGCCGACCGATTCTGCCCCCGTGTACCTGGCCCGCACCTGCATGTTCCGCGTAGTGATGGAGGGGCCACCACCACCCCGTGCACCCTTACGGAAGGCTTCTGATGCGCGCACGAGACTCCGAACGCACCCGTGGTTCCGCTCGCGCGCGTACCCCGGTGAGACGGCCGGAGACGGGCGAGCTCCCCGAGCACCTGCCGCTCACCCTTCAGAGCAGCCTCGGCAACGCCGCCGTCGTCCAGCTGCTCCGCCAGGCCGGACACTCCTGGGCGCAGCCCGAGGAGCAGCAGCATTCGGAGGAGCACCAGCACGAGGTGCAGCGTTCCGCCGTCCACGACGTCCTGCGTACCGGCGGCAAGCCGATGGACACCGGACTCCGGGAGGAGATGGAGTCGCGCCTCGGCGCCGACTTCTCCGACGTACGCATTCACGACGACAGCGCCGCACGGGCCTCCGCCGCCGAGGTCGGCGCCCGCGCCTACACCTCCGGCCACCATGTCGTCGTCGGCGCGGGCGGAGGCGACAAGCACACCCTCGCCCATGAACTGACCCACGTCATCCAGCAACGGCAGGGCGCGGTTGCCGGCACCGACAACGGCGCGGGCCTGCGGATCTCCGACCCTTCGGACACCTATGAGCGGGCCGCGGAGCAGAACGCCCGCCGGGTCATGTCCGCACCGGTACGGACCGGGGCGCCCGGCGACCGGGTGAAGCCGGAATCGCATGCGCCGTCGACCGCCGGGACGCCGGTTCAGCGAGCCGGTGACTGGAAGAACAATCCGACGAAGAACGCCTTGGCCGCGCAGAAGGCGGCCAACCCGGGCAACGCGCTCGTGCACACCCTGCACCACATCGTGCCCAAGTCACTGCTCGAAAAATTTGCCGGGCTCCTCACCCCGGGCCAGCTGACCGATGTCGTGACGGCTCTGGCGCCGGTCGCCCCGACCGCGTTCACGAGCAACAGCGCCCAACTCAACGCCGTGTCCAAGGCATTGAAGAACGTTCCGGCCAACTTCGCGCTCGGTCCCGAACCGGCGGTCCGTAACGACGACCCGGGCAGCGGCGGACCGGACCTCAACTTCGCCGGGGACGGTGCCATCACGCCCCGGTCCGAACAGCTGGAAAGGGTTTACGACTTCATCGACGCGAAGGTGACCGCCGGGGCGGCGGTCGCGCAGGCGGATCTGCAGAACGACTTCATCGACCCCCTGAAGCAGGCCTGCATCGAGCACAATGCCGTGATCGCCCGTCTCGGCCTCGCCAACGGTGTGGGACTCGACCCGAACCGAACGGCCTGGTCGGGCAACGCGGCCACGCGGTCCCAGCACCGGACCCACATGATCGAACCGCTCGTCTGACGAGGACGAAGGGGCCCGGGACGACGGTCGGTCGTCCTCGGGCCCCTTCGCCGTTCAGGCTTCGGACGACCTCAGAGCGTGCCCACGAACGCCCGCCAGGCGTCCGCCCCGACGACCAGGACCGGCCCGTCCGGGTTCTTGCTGTCGCGCACGGGCACGGCGCAGGGGAGACCGTCGACCACTTCGAGGCAGTCGCCGCCGCTGGTGCCGCTGTAGCTGGACTTGCGCCATGCGGCGCCGCCGGTGACGGTGCACTCGACGCAGTCGCCGCCGGTGTTTCCGCTGTAACTGGACTTACGCCACGGCGCGTTCTTCAGGTCGCGACTGGTTTCCATAACGCTCCTCCATCACGCGGGCGATCAGTGCGGTCGACGCCTCAACGGAGAGTGCCGCAGCCTGCAAGTGAGCGTAACGGAGCGAGGCTTCCCTGATGGTGTCGGGGCTGGCAGTCATGTGACCGGAGATGACGTCCTCCGTGTAGACGAGGTCGGGGTCGTTTTCGAAGCGGAGGAGGTTGAACGACCCAGCAAGGCTCGCGTGTTCGCCCGCCTCGAAGGGCAGCACCTGGATTCGCGTCCACCGACGGTCTGCATACTCCAACAGGCGGCTGAGTTGGTCCCGCATGACTTGGTAGCCGCCGATCGGCCGGTACAGTGCGGCCTCGTCGAGGACGACCCATGCGAGCGGTGGCAGTTCCCGCTCCAGGATGCGCTGGCGTTCCATGCGAGCAGCCACCAGGCCTTCGAGGTCGTCAGGCAGGCCGGTGGCCAGCAGCGCCCGCGCGTAGTCCTCCGTCTGCAACAACCCGTACACCATCTGCGCCTGGTAGGTGGAGATATATGCCGCTTTGGCCTCCATCTCTGCGTACGGTTGGAACCAGGCGGGCAGTTGGCTGTGCAGGACCAGGCCGATCAGCCGCGAGAACACCCCGCCCGTGTTGAGCGCCGCGTCCACGCGCTCGGAGAAGTCGCGGGTGGGCACCTTCTTGGTGGTCTCGATCTGACCGATCAAGGAGCCCGTGCAGAAGATGATGTCGCCGAGCTGATTCTGCTTGAGGCCGGCGGCCTCTCTCTGGCGGCGCAGTTCCCAGCCGTAGTAATCCAGTGGGGAAGCGCTCGGGTCGAGCGTGTGGATGTTGGCCACGGCGGGGCGCACCTCCGGCGTTCAACGCCTCGCGGCGTTCGTTTCCGTACGTAGCCGAGCGTAGTCAAACCGCTGCACTCTGGTGACATGAATCACGTAACTGCTCCGCCGCCGGAGAGTATCGAGCCGACCTACCACGCCGACTTCGCGGTGGGCGAGCACTCCGCGCGGCATCTGCGCCGCATCCTGCACCTCTACCTCACCGGCTGGGAACTCCTGGAGGTGGCCGACGCGGCGGAGCTGGCGCTGACCGAGCTGATCGCGAACGTCGTACGGCACGTGCCCGGCCGTCGCTGTCAGACGTTCATCTTCCTGCTCCCGACCGGGGGCGTGCGGGTCGAGGTCGCGGACGGCTGTCCGGACGTGCCGAGGATGGTCGTCGGAGACGAACTCGACGAGGGCGGGCGCGGGTTGCTGCTGGTCGCCGCGCTCACCGACTGGTGGGGCGTCGAGCCGCGCCGGGACGGGCGCGGCAAGACGGTGTGGTTCGAGTGCCTGGCCGCGAAGGCGGCGGACCGGTGATCCCCCTCAGCGGCCGGAGCGCAGCTCCGCGAGCACCGCGTCCGTGAACGGCGGCCATGCCTCCACCGCCCACGGGCCGAAGGCCCGGTCGGTCAGCGCGACGCACGCCGCGCCCGCGACCGGGTCGATCCACAGGAACGTGCCCGACTGCCCGAAGTGCCCGAAGGTCGCGGGCGACGAGGAACTGCCCGTCCAATGCGGTGACTTGGAATCCCGGATCTCGAAGCCGAGTCCCCAGTCGTTGGGGTTCTGGTGTCCGTAGCCCGGCAGCACGCCCTTCAGGCCCGGGTGTACGACGGTCTGCGCGGCGAGCACCGTGTGCGGGTCGAGCAGCCGGGGCACCTGCACCTCCGCCGCGAACCGCACGAGGTCGTCGACGGTCGAGACGCCGTCCTTGGCGGGCGAGCCGTCCACCGTCGTCGCAGTCATGCCCAGCGGTTCCAGTACGGCCTGGCGCACGTACTCCGGGAACGGGATGTCGGTGGCCTTGGCTATGTGGTCGCCGAGCACCTCGAAGCCCGCGTTGGAGTAGATCCGGCGGGTGCCGGGCGCGGACATCGTACGGTGCTCGTCGAAGGCGAGCCCGCTGGTGTGGGCGAGCAGGTGCCGGACGGTGGACCCCTCGGGCCCGGCCGGTTCGTCGAACTCGATCGCGCCCTCCTCGTACGCCACCAGCGCCGCGTAGGCCGCGATCGGCTTGGTGACGGAGGCGAGCGGGAATCGGTGCGCGGTCGGGCCGTGCGTACCGAGAACGGTGCCGTCCGCTCGTACGACGGCAGCCGCCGCGGTGGGGACGGGCCAGTTGTCGATCATCGCCAGGCTCTGCATGCGTACGAGCCTAAGGGCTGTCCCGTAATCCCTGGTGGGCGCACGACGACAGCTACTTCCCCAAGCTCTCGGCTGCGCTCGAGCAGGGGAGACCCATGACGTCCCGTTCTTCCTAAGGCGTGCGCGCCTCGACGAGCGGGGGAAGAGGGCCGACGAGGCGGTCCCGTATTGGCTGCGCCGGAGAGGTGAGTGACGGGGCTGCTCTCGCGCGCGGAGCGCAGATTCCGTGTCCCGGGCCTGTTGTCTGTGTGCTTGCGCCCTCCTTCCGAGGGGCGATGAACTGAAGGAAGGGAGCCGTGATGGAACCTGGTGGCGATGTGATCGTGGAGCTGATGGCCGACCATCGTGAACTTGAGGCGTTGTTTTCGCAGATCGAGTTGCAGCCGGTTGACCACCCCCGGCGGCGGGTGTTGGCGGACCGTCTGACCGCGGAACTGGTTCGGCACACGGTCGCCGAGGAACTGCATCTCTATCCCGCGGTGCGCAACCACGTACCGCACGGTGCGGCACTGGCAGACAAGGAACTCGCCGATCACGCCGGAGTCGAGCAGATGCTCAAGGACCTCGAAGTCCGAAACGTCGATGACCCGCAGTTCAACGACACGATCGCGAAGCTGAGGTTCGAGGTCGCCTCCCACGTGCGCGAGGAAGAGCACGAACTGTTCCCGAAACTCGCAGCGGCTCTCCCGCCCGAGAAGCTGGACGCACTCGGCCGGCTGGTGCGCCGGGCCAGGGAAACAGCCCCCACCCGCCCCCATCCATCCCTCCCGAACACTCCGCCCGCCAACAGACTGCTCGTTCCTGGAGCCGGTCTGGTGGACCGGGTACGCGACCTGCTCCGCACAACCACCGGCTGAACCCCGAGCCGGGTGGAACTCGCGCCCCGCGATGCCCAGGCAGACCCTGCCGTCGGTGTCCGCTTCGAGCACGTCGGCCGTGTAGATGTACGCACTGATCTTCGTGATGTCTGCCATGGGATTTCCTTCCGTCGGTGAAGGCGAGGGCGTGGTCGCGTTGGCACGCCAGGCGTGCGTCCTGCCTCGGTGTCCGTGTGCGGGTGCCGCAAAGTCCGGCGTCGGCGGGGATACGAACGTGGCTGGCTGCTCGCTTCGGGAAGCGGCCCGGGACGGTTCCGGCCCCGTGCGCGGTGCCGGGCCGCCGCCACGGCGCCCGGCCTCCTCACCCCCGGCTGTTGCTAACGGTATTTCCACAGGCGCTTACAGTGACTGTTCTTGTGGAGGCGCTCGTTCCGCGCTTGGTGCGGCCTGGTCGTGTCCGCGGGCGAGTCCACTGCCGTGACCGAGGCCGTGGCGGAGCAGGAAGCGGCTGCCCGCGTAGAACCCATGGCAGGAGACCCGATACGTGCTCGTCGGCTGGCTGGCGGTGCGCTGTCGATGGAACATGAGGGGGATATGGATGTGCGACGTTCGTGGGATCACTTCCTGGAGCCGCCATCAGGCCGTGGTCTGGTGGCGATCCCGTTCGTGCTGATCGTGACGATCACCGTGCTGGACATCTACACCGGGCCCGATGTCCAGCTGGGCCCCTTGCTGGTCATTGCGCCCGCTCTGACCGCCTCCCTCGCCGGGACACGCCTCACCGCTGTCGCCGGGGTCCTGGCAGTGGCGGCCCAAGTGTTCATCGCCGTCTCCCTCGGCGGACTGACCACGCCCAACCGCATGGCGCAGATCGCCGCGCTGGCCGTGCTCTCCGCCTTGGTGCTCTTCATGCGGTTCGTGCGGGAGCGGCGCGACCGGGCACTGAGCCTGGCACGCTCTGTGGCCGAGACGGCTCAGAGGGTGCTGCTTCGGCCTCCGCCACGCCGGATCGGGCCGTTGCAGGTGGCATGGCTGTATATGTCCGCGCAGGACGAGGCCGAGATCGGGGGTGATCTGTTCGCGTTCGCCCGCGCCGCGCATGCCGCGACCCGGGTGGTCATCGGCGATGTCCGGGGCAACGGGCTGGCCGCCATCGGCGAGGCCTCGCTGGTGCTGGGGGCATTCCGAGAGGGCGCTCACCGGCAGGCCACCCTCCCCGAGCTGGTGACTGCCCTCGAAGACAGCGTCTCCCGGAACCTGGAGGACGTGGCGGACACCGAGCACGACCCCGGCGAACACTTCACCACCTGCCTCGTCCTGGAACTCCCCGACGACGCACCCTTGGCCGCCGAGATGATCAACCGCGGGCACCCTCCGCCCCTGCTGGTGCACGATCAGCAGGTCACGGCCCTGCACGCCCGAGAGCCCCTGCCTCCGCTGGGCGTGTGCGAACGACCGATCGAGGACGACCGCATCGACCCCTTCACCTTCACATCTGGTGACATGCTCGTCCTCTACACCGACGGTGTCATCGAAGCCCGCGACTCGTCCGGCGCGTTCTACCCGCTCGCCGAACGAGTCGCCTCCTTCCCTGCCGGCAGCCCCGACACTCTGCTGCACCACATCCACCGCGATCTGCTCACCCACATCGGCGGCTGCCCCGCCGACGACGCCGCCCTCCTGGTCATCAAGCGCGCCCCGTCCCACCGGCCGCACCTCACACCCCATCCCGTTGGTCACGGTCACCACCGCCGGCACCACCTCAGTGGCAGATCAACTCGGCCGGCGGGATCTACCGGTACATCGGGGACCAGCCGAACTGATCCCGGAAGCCGACGAAGGTGACTGGGCCCGTGGTTCGTCCGGGCCCGAGCCCGGATACCTGTATCGCCTCCATCACGGCGGTGACCCCGGGGGCGGTCGTTCGTGCTGCCGCCCGTGACCACCAGAGCGAGCGGACGGCCCAGGATCCTGCTGGTCCGCCCTCCTCGGTGCCGGCCGAGCGCCCGTGCCACCCCTGCCCGGGACTTCTCTGGGTTCCTCGCGCACCTCGCGGAGACAATGATCGCCTACGTCGTGATCTTCCTGCTCCCTCGTCTGCTCCCGGTCCACCCCCGGCCTCTGAAGAGGGTTCGGCAGCTGCCACCACTCTGTCCCGCATTGTGCTTGCTTCGAGTGCACTCCAAGGTTCTAGCGTGGAGGGCATGACGGTGATGGAGAGCACTTCCGCGAAGGTGGACGCCTGCGCCACGGCCCCGCAGGCGCATCCGCGTCCCGAGGGGCAGGACCGGTACACCATCAGCGAGGTCGCGGCCCTCACCGGGCTCACCGCGCACACCCTGCGCTGGTACGAGCGGATCGGGCTGATGCCGCACGTCGACCGGTCCCACACCGGCCAGCGCCGCTTCACCAACCGCGACCTGGACTGGCTGGCCTTCGTCGGCAAGCTGCGGCTGACCGGGATGCCGGTCGCCGACATGGTCCGGTACGCGGAGCTGCTGCGCGAGGGCGAGCACACCTTCGAGGAACGGCAGGAGCTGCTGGAGGCGACCCGCCGCGACGTGAGGACGCGGATCGCGGAGCTCCAGGACACCCTCGCCGTGCTCGACTACAAGATCGACTTCTACGCGAGCGCCCGGCGGGCGCCGGAAGGGCCCAGTGCCTGACCGCGTCCGTGAACGCAAGGAGCAGCAGGCTGCTGGAGAACGTGACGGCCACCCGACTCATGCTTACCGCCGAGGAGTTGGCGCAGCTGGAGCCGATCGCGGGGCCGATGCCCGGGGACCGGTACCCGGACATGAGCCTGACGTCCGCAGCGCGCGAGTAGGCGGCTGCCCGGGGACTTACCGGGCACTCACCGCGCCTTCTCCTCCGTGATCGCGGCGAAGGCGCGGAGCGAGTCCGTGCCCGGGGCGAAGTAGCCGGTGTGACCGCGGGCGTCGTCGGCCGGGACGCGGCGCGCGCCGAACTCCGGGGAGGCCGGGTCGGGGCCGTGGCCCAGCCCCGCCACCTCGACGTTCGGTACGTCGTCGATCCAGTCCGTGGCGTCCTTCGCGGCCCAGACCCGGGCGCCGGTCTGCAGATCGGCGACATCGTCCGCGCGCATCCCGGGCGAGCCGAGGACCACCAGGTCCCGGGCGCGCAGCCGGGGCGCGGCGAGCCCGCACACGACGGAGCCGTAGCTGTGGCAGAACACGGCGGGCGCGGGCACGCCGTCGGCCGCGAGACCGTCCGTGAACCGCTCCAGCCGGTCGGCCCCCGCCTCGGCGAGCGAGCCCGTCGCGGCATCGATGCCGAGGCCCACGGGGGTGGTGTACCCGGCCCAGGCGATGACCGCACTGCCGGGCCCGGTCCGGGCGTACAGCGCCTTCGCCATGCCGGCCGGAGTGCCGTACACATCGTGCGTACGGCCGAAGGTCCCGGCGTCGATGTCCGAGCCCGGTACCACGACCGCGACATGCCGCGCGGTGCGCAGGTCCCCGAAGACCTCGGCGACCTGGCCGCGCCCGCGCGGGTCGAACGCGAGGATCTGCCGCCCCCGGCCCTTTCCGAGGTGGGCGTACCGGCGGTCGTGACTGGCCTGCAGGGAAAGGGCGTTGGCCCGGTAGCGCAGTTCGACCGGGACGCCGTCCAGATTGCCGACGACGAGCGGATGGCGTATGGCCAGGGCCTGTTGCTGTGCTTCGGTCAACCCCTGGAAGAAGCGGGCCACTTCGGCCGGGGTGCTCCGTCCCGGGTCGGGCAGCTCCCGGCCCGGCGCGTGGTCCGCACGCCAGGCCGCGGTGCCCGGGGGCGGCCCGGTGAGGGCCTGCTGGGCGTTCCCGGACGCCCACCCGGCCGACCCCGCCACCATGGTCGTGGCCAGTGCGAACGCGACCAGAGCCCTCGCGTAACGGGGCATCCCCTCGCCCTCCCTCTCCGGCTGTTCCGGCTCCCGTGCGCCGTGCGGCGCGACGGGGAGGAAGGTAGGGAGAGGGCGGGTCCGGGGGCGTCACACCAGGGGGCCAAGTACGGAGTCATACCGGGGTAGGGCGTATGGGCTCCGGGCGAGCGGGAGGACCCTCACCCCTCGCCCGGCACCACCACCCCCGCCTCGTACGCGAAGATCACCGCCTGTGCCCGGTCCCGCAGGTCCAGCTTGGCCAGCACCCGGCCGATGTGTGTCTTCACCGTCTGCTCGGCCAGCACCAGCTTCCCCGCGATCTCCTGGTTGGACAGGCCCCGCGCGATCAGTTCGAGCACCTCCGTCTCGCGCGGAGTCAGCCCGTTCAGCCGCAGCGACTGGCCGCTGCGGGTGGCCCCGGTCGGGCCCTGGCGGGCGAAGTCCGCGATCAGTCGACGGGTCACGGACGGGGCGAGCAGCGCCTCGCCCGCCGCGACCACCCGCACCGCCGAGATCAGGTCCGCGGGCGGTGCGTCCTTCAGCAGGAAGCCGGACGCCCCGGCGCGCAGTGCCTCGTACACGTAGTCGTCCACGTCGAACGTGGTGAGCATCAGGACCTTCGGCCGGTGCACCACCCCCGCCGGGGGGTTCAGCAGTTCGCGGGCCGCCGCCAGACCGTCCATCTCGGGCATCCGGACATCCATCAGGACCACGTCCGGGTGGACGCTCCGGCTGACCTCGATGCCCTGGCGCCCGTCCGGGGCCTCACCGACCACGTCGATATCGCTCTGCGCCGAGAGCAGCGCCGCGAACCCCGCCCGCACCATGGCCTGGTCGTCGACGATGATCACGCGGATGGTCAAGAGTCCTCCGGAACCGTGGGAGCAACAGGGGTCAGGGGCAGCCGCGCGGCCACCCGGAAGCCGCCGTCGGGCAGCGGTCCGGTGTCCAGCGTGCCGCCGGTCAACCGTACTCGTTCGCGCATACCGACCAGGCCGTGCCCCGTCCCGGTCGTCTCCAGCGGCGAAAAGGGTTGCTCCGCAGGGTCGTTGACCACCAGGACGGTCAGATGCGCGCCGTCGGACGTGACCGACACCCGGGTCCGCGCACCGGGCGCGTGGCGGATCACATTGGCCAGCGCCTCCTGCACGATCCGGTACGCCGACACATCCACCGCCTGCGGTACGTCGGGTAGTTGGGCCGGGAGCGACAGCTCGGCCGGCAGCCCCGCCCGTACCGTCGCCTCCACCAGCTGCTGCACCCGGTCGAGCCCCGGCTGCGGTGCCCGCTCGCCCTTGGTTCCGTCGCTGCGCAGCACCGTGAGCAGCCGCCGCATCTCCGTCAGCGACTCCCGCGCGCTCGCCGCTATCGCCTCGAACTCCTCGCGCGCCTGCTCGGGCAGGCCGCTGATCCGGTAGGGCGCGGAGTCGGCCTGGACCGTGATCACGGACATGTGGTGCGCGACCACGTCGTGCAGCTCACGGGCGATCCTGGCGCGCTCCTCCAGCAGCGTGCGCTGCGCCCGCTCCGCCTCGCTGATGGTCTCCTGCTCGGCGAGCCGGCGCTGCGCGTCGCCCCGTTCCCGGATCACCGCACCGATCACCATGAGCACCGCGCCGAACGCCGGGAGCAGCGCCGAGGTGCCATTGCTGCGGCCGGTGCCGCCCAGGTGCAGGACCAGGCTCGCCAAGGCGGTCAGCGCCCAGACGGAGGCCACGGTCCGCCGGGTCTCGCGCAGGGCCACCGCCAGCATCACGAAGAGGTAGCAGATCAGTGTGGGCGGGGGCCACGGCCAGATGCCCGTCGGCGGGTCCGGGTACTCCAGCAGGACCAGCGCCCCCAGAATGTCCGCGGGGAAGACGATCCACCACGCCTGCAACGGGCGGTGCGCCAGCATCAGCAGCGGCGCCGTCTGGGCGACGGTCAGCAGGCCCGCCAGTCCCTGGCCCACACCGTAGTCGTTGGTCAGCACATTGAGCGTGACCGGGACGAAGACCGCCCCGAGGGCGAGGACGACCACGTACGGCAGCAGCCTCCGCCACCGCTTGGGCGCGTCCGCGAGCGGCGGAACCGGGGGATGGGACGGATGCGAGAGGCCGTGGGTGATTTCGCACAGATTGCGGCGGGCGGCGCTCAGCAGGCCGTCGGCGGCGGGCTGCGGGCGCGGCGGCGCCCCGGTCGGGGCATGGGGCGGGGAAGTGGTCATGACCGCATCAGCCTAGGACGTGTTTCGAGAGTGGCGTCGTCCGCCCGGAGGGGGCGCCCCCGACCAGGCGGGACTTTCGAAACACGCCCTGGGGAGCGGACCTGCCCGGTGGCGTCATACCTGGGTTCCGGTCCGCCGCCGGGCCTCTCGTACGGGGGTACTACCGGCCGACCGGCCGCAGTGCGCTACAACTCGGCGAGCAGTTGGGCCTTCTTGGCGCTGAACTCGTCGTCCGTCACCAGACCGGCCTGGTGCAGATCCCCGAGGTGCCGGATCCGCTCCGCGATGTCCGCGGGGTCGCGCCGCCCCGCGCCCGCCAGGACGGCCGCGGGCACCACGGCCGAGGAGTGGTTCCTGCGCACCGATTCCAGCACGGCCGCGGCGAACGGCAGCGACTCGTGCACCGGGCCATAGCCGAGCCCGAAGACCACCGCGGCCGGGTCCTGATCGGCCCGGGTGGGGCGGGACGCCACCGGCTGCGGGCCGGGCACCGCACCCGGATCCGCGACCATGTCCGCACCACTGCCCCGGCAGGGGCCCGCGCCCGGTCCCGGAACCGCGTTCTCCAGGCCCCTCGGCATCAGCCGCAGGTAGCCCTCGAACCCCTCCGGCGAGCGCCACTCGACGCCGCTCAGCTCCGTCACCGGGAACGTCTGGTCGCCGGCCTTCCACTTCGCCGTGGAGGCGCCCGTCCAGAACCAGCGGAAGGAGACCCGGTCGCCGTCGAAGCCGGCCCGGCCGTCGTACGCCTTGAACTGCATCGGTGCCTCGGGCGCCGCGACCAGGAACCGGTCGGCGGGCTCCGATGCCTCGGGGCCGAGCCGGGCGCGCAGTTCGTCCGCGTAGTACTCGGCCAGCGTCTCGCGCTCGGCGGGGAGCACCAGCCGGTACGGATCGCAGCCGTCCTTCAGCTGCCCGGCAGCGGCCTCGACCAGTGGATCGGCACCGCGTCTCGGCACGGCACGCAGGACCACCGTGCCCCGCTTGCCCGGGGTCAGCGTCACCGACGACAGCGCCGCGTGCGGGACGCGTCGTTCACGAAGGCTCTGGAAGAGCTTCGGTGTGCGGATTCCCCGTTCGAAGCGGATGAGCACGGAGTCGGTGTCGAACTCCCAGGTGGCATGAATTCCGGCCAGCACATCACCCATGTGCCTCATCGTATGCGGCACTTGCCTCGTACGTCCCCCCTCGGCGCAGGCATCGGTCGATGGTCGGCCAGGGCCCCCGCGCCCGTCAGATGCCCTGGCTTCCGGTGATTCGTTCGCGGCAGCCGCCGTCGGAGACGGCGCAGCTCACCGATTCGTAGGCGCCCACGCCGATGGCGGCGAAGTTGCCGAGACTCTCGGTACCCGGCTCGAAATAGCCGCTGTGCCCGACCGCACCGCCCGCCGAGACGATCCGCGCGCCGAAGCCCGGGTCGACCGGGTCCGCGCCGTGGCCCAGCCCGCCGAGCTCCAGGTTCGGTACGCCCTCGATCCAGTCGTCGTGATCGCGCATCGCCCACACCCTGGCCCCGGTCCGCAACTGCGCGGCGTTCTCCACCCGCATGCCGGGGCTGCCGGCCACCGCGATGTCGCCGACCCTGGTGGGCAGTTGGTGCGCGGCGACCCCGCAGAGCACCGAGCCGTAGCTGTGGCAGAACAGCGAGACCGGGGCATGGCCGGGCAACGCGCCCACCAGTGCCCTCAGCCGCACCGCCCCGCGCTCGGCGAGATTGCCCAGGGCCGCGTCCATGCCGATTCCGGCGGGCGTGATGTAGTCGGCCCAGGCGATGACGGCGGTACGGATGCCGGGGCGCGCGGCGCGCTCCGCCGCGTACAGCGACTTCGCCATGCCGACCGGCGCGGTGTTCACCTTGGGCGCGGACCGCTCCAGCGTCAGCAGATTGGTGTCCACGCCGGGGACGATCACCGAGATCCGGTCGGCCCGGTCGAGACTGCCGAACACCTCGGCGGCCCGGCCCTTCCCGGACGGGTCGAAGGCGAGGAAGTGGCGGCCCCGGGCGAGCATCGAATCGAAGCGGTCCATCCGGCGGACCGCCTCGGCGCGGCCGTCCGGGGAGAGCCGCACATCGTGCATGCGCCGCCGCTCGACCTGCCGTGCCTGTGTCAGGGCCCGCCGGTTGGCGCGGTAGCGCAGGGTGACCGGGGCTCCGTTCAAATTGCCCACGACCAAGGGGTACTTGTCGGCCAGCGCGGAGCGCTGCGCGGCCGTGAGCGTGGCGAAGAACTGGGCCAGCCGGTACGGCGGGGCGTCGATGTCCGGCAGCGCGTGACCCGCCACCCTGCCCCGCGCCCAGGCGGCGAGTGCGATCGTGCGTGGCTCGTCGGAGGGTTGGTGACGTACGGCGGTCCAGCCAGTGGTCGCCAGCATCACGAACACGACCGCGACGGCGAGCAGCGCGCGCCATGCGGTGAGCGTGGGGGAGGAGTCGAAGGAAGTCACTCCGGCCCACATTAGGAGACACGCGACGACAGCCGTGAAGAGGGTGACACACATCACCCGGCTGCGGGGAATTCGGGTGCGTGCCTTTCACGCTGTGTGGTTGTCACACGCACGCTCAGGCGCGCGGAGCGCCTCCGGGATGTCGTATGTGGCCGCAGGGGAGCGGCTGTTGTGGCGTCGGTCGTGCCGCGGCGGTGAGGAGTGCGGGACGCCGGACGGGTCGCCCGGTCGTCACACCGTTCCGGCGTCCGCCCGCCAGTTGCCGGCCAGTGCCGGTCCGAGCTGGTCCAGGTACGACTCGGTCAGGACGCGCAGCGATTCCACGTCGCCGTCCCGGCTCCGCCCCCAGAGCTGACCGGTCACCCGCATCACCCCGCAGAAGGCCGCCACGGCCACCCTCGGCCGCGGGTCCTCGTCCACGTCGAGCCCCTCGCGCCCGGCGATCAGCTGGGCGACCTGGTTCTCCAGGGCGCAGCTCCGTCGCAGATGGGCGGCGAGCAGCGTGGGCGTCGACTCGATCATCCGGTACGTACGCATGTGGAGTTCGACCGTGATGATCTCCTGGGTCACCTCGCCGATGCTGCTCCAGGCGCAGAGGACCGCGTTGCGCATCGCCTCGAACGGGGTCTCGTCGGCGGGGCGTCGGCGCAGCTGCGCGAGGAAGTGCGACTCCACCATCTCCTGGATGGCGAAGGCGGCCTCCTCCTTGGAGGCGAAGTAGCGGAAGAAGGTGCGCTGGGAGACCTCCACGGCGTCGACGATCTCGTCGACGGTGGTCTCGTCGTACCCCTGGGTGGTGAAAAGATCGAGGGCGGCGTGCAGCAGGGCGTCCCGGGTGCGTCGCTTCTTCCGTTCGCGCAGTCCGGTCTTCCGGTCGCGCAGTCCGGTCGGATACGCGGCCTGCTGCCCATCGGTCACTGAACTGGCCTTCTTTCTCCTGCTTTGTCCAGCTCAGCGTACCTGTGAGCTACGTGACAGTTACCGACTAGTGAAATGGTTTGTCAACTGTCAGAGGCTGACACTAATCTCCCGGACATGACTAGTCAGACCACCGTCGACAAGGCGTCGCGGGAGCCGCGGAAAGCCGCCGCTCCAGCACCCGCCAAGGGGCTGCGCGGCCACCCCTGGCTGACGCTCTTCTCCGTGGCCATCGGCGTGATGATGGTCGCGCTCGACGGCACGATCGTCGCGATCGCCAACCCCGCCATCCAGCAGGATCTGCACGCCTCGCTCGCAGACGTCCAGTGGATCACCAACGGCTACATGCTCGCACTCGCGGTCTCCCTGATCACCGCGGGCAAACTCGGTGACCGGTTCGGCCACCGCCAGACCTTCCTCATAGGTGTCGTGGGCTTCGCCGCGGCATCCGGGGCCATCGGCCTGTCCGACAGCGTCGCCCTGGTGATCGTGTTCCGGGTGCTCCAGGGCCTCTTCGGCGCCCTGCTGATGCCCGCCGCGCTCGGCCTGCTGCGCGCCACCTTCCCGGCCGAGAAGCTGAACATGGCGATCGGCATCTGGGGCATGGTGATCGGTGCCTCGACCGCGGGTGGTCCGATCCTCGGCGGCGTGCTCGTCGAGCACGTCAACTGGCAGTCCGTCTTCTTCATCAATGTGCCGGTCGGTGTGATCGCGCTGGTGCTGGGCCTGGTGATCCTCAAGGACCACCGCGCCGAGAACGCGCCGCGCTCCTTCGACATCGGCGGCATCGTGCTGCTGTCGCAGGCGATGTTCTGCCTGATCTGGGCGCTCATCAAGGGCGCCGAGTGGGGCTGGGGCGACTACAAGACGCTCGGCTTCCTGGGCGCCGCCGTGGCCCTGTTCGTGGTCTTCGCGCTCTCCCAGAAGAACGTCAGGGAACCGCTGATCCCGCTCGCGATGTTCCGCTCCATTCCGCTGTCCGCGGGCGTGGTCCTGATGGTGCTGATGGCCTTCGCGTTCATGGGCGGCCTGTTCTTCGTCACCTTCTACCTCCAGAACGTGCACGGTCTGAGCCCCGTCGACAGCGGCCTGCACCTGCTGCCGCTGACCGGCATGATGATCGTCGCCTCGCCGCTCGCGGGTGCCATGATCACCAAGTTCGGCCCGCGGGTTCCGCTGGTCGGCGGCATGGTGTGCACGGCGGTCGCCATGTTCGGCATGTCCCGGCTGGAGATCGGCACCGGCACCGTGACCATGTCGATCTGGTTCGGCCTGCTCGGCCTCGGCCTCGCCCCGGTGATGGTCGGCGCCACCGAGGTCATCGTCGGCAATGCCCCGATGGAACTCTCCGGCGTCGCGGGCGGTCTCCAGCAGGCCGCCATGCAGGTCGGCGGCAGCCTCGGTACGGCGGTGCTCGGCGCCGTCATGGCGTCCCAGGTCGACTCCAAGCTGGAGGACAACTGGACGGCGGCGCAGCTCCCGCCGCTCAGTCCGCAGCAGCTGGACCAGGCGTCCTCGGCCGTCGAGGTCGGCATCCCGCCGGTCGGCGGCAACGTCCCGCCGGAGATCGCGGGGAAGATCGCGGGCGTCGCCCATGACACCTTCGTGTCAGGGATGAGCACGGCGTTCATGGTCGCCGGTGTCGTCGCGGCGGTCGCCGCGGTGGTCGCCACGCTCACCAAGCGCGGTGCCAACGCCGGGGCGGGCGCGGGCGCCGGTCACATCTGACCGGACCCACGACGGCTCGCGGACTCCGCGCCCACGCGTCAGCACAGTGCGTACAACAGCCCCGCCGGACCCCTCCGGCGGGGCTGTCGCCTATCCGGGTGGTGTGGTCCGCGGCCCCTTTCCCGGACGCTTGGCCGCAGGTCAGGGTGCGTGCAACTGATCCGCACCAGCACGGGGGACGAATTCCATGCGTACGACCGTTCTTGCCAGCGCCCTGGCCGCCGCCTCCCTGGCCGCCATCGCCCTGACCCCGCAGACCGCCGCCCACTCCGCACCCGTCGGGCTCGGCTCCTGCGCCGCCGGCCAGCTCTGCCTCTGGGACGAGCCGGACTTCACCGGCACCCGCCGGACTCATGAGCTGTCCACCACCGACATCGACAGCTGTGTCCCGCTGCCGAAGGGCAGCAGGGTCCAGGCACTCGCCAACCGCACCGGCCGCCCCGTCACCACGTACCAGTCGGCGGAATGCGCCGAGACCGGCGAGTTCGAGACGTACCCGGGCGGCGGCACCTGGGTGCCCCGGTCCCCGTACCAGGTCAGGGCCTTCAAGATCTGGGAGAACTGACCGCGGGCCGGAGCACGTAGGACCGGCTCGCAAACGCCGAAGGGCGGCGGAACCTCCCGGCCCCGCCGCCCTTCGTGCGCACTCCCTACGCGTCGCCGCCGGCCGCGCCCGGGTCGGCCGCGGTCACATCCAGCAGCTCGTACCGGTCGATGGCCTGCTTCAGCAGCGAACGGTCGATCCGGTTCTCCTTCGCGAGCTCGGTGAGCACCGCGAGGACGATCGACTGCGCATCGATGTGGAAGAACCGGCGGGCCGCGCCACGGGTGTCGGCGAAGCCGAAGCCGTCCGCACCCAGCGACTGGTACGCACCGGGCACCCAGCGCGCGATCTGGTCCGGCACCGAACGCATCCAGTCCGAGACCGCCACGAACGGACCCTCGGAGCCGGAAAGCTTCCGCGTGACGTACGGGACGCGCTGCTCCTCCTCCGGGTGCAGCAGGTTGTACCGCTCCACCTCCACGGCCTCGCGGCGCAGCTCGTTCCAGGAGGTCGCCGACCAGACGTCCGCCCGGACGTTCCACTCCTCGGCGAGGATCCGCTGGGCCTCCACCGCCCACGGGACCGCCACACCGGAGGCCATGATCTGGGCCGGGATCTCGCCCCGCTCGGCGGCCTTGAAGCGGTAGACGCCCTTGAGGATGCCCTCCACGTCCACGTTCTCGGGCTCGGCCGGGTGCTGGATCGGCTCGTTGTAGACGGTGAGGTAGTAGAAGACGTCCTCACTGTTCTCGCCGTACATCCGGCGCAGACCGTCCTTGACGATGTGCGCGATCTCATAGCTGAAGGCCGGGTCGTAGGCGACGCACCCCGGGTTGGTCGAGGCGAGCAGCTGCGAGTGGCCGTCCGCGTGCTGGAGACCCTCACCGGTCAGCGTCGTACGGCCGGCGGTCGCACCCAGCACGAAGCCGCGGGCGAGCTGGTCGGCCATCTGCCAGAACTGGTCACCCGTGCGCTGGAAACCGAACATCGAGTAGAAGACGTACACCGGGATCAGCGGCTCGCCGTGCGTGGCGTACGCCGAACCCGCGGCGATCAGCGACGCCGTGCAGCCGGCCTCCGAGATGCCGTCGTGCAGCATCTGACCGGTCGGCGACTCCTTGTACGCGAGCAGCAGATCACGGTCCACCGCCTCGTACTGCTGGCCCAGCGGGTTGTAGATCTTCGCGCTCGGGAAGAAGGCGTCCATACCGAACGTGCGGTACTCGTCGGGCGCGATCAGCACGAAACGCTTGCCGATCTCCTTGTCCCGCATCAGGTCCTTCAGGATGCGGACGAACGCCATGGTGGTGGCGATCGACTGCTGACCGGAGCCCTTCTTCGCGGTCGCGTACGTCTTGTCCTCGGGCAGGGCCAGCGGCTTCGCACGCACCACCCGGGTCGGGACGTAACCGCCCAGACCCTTGCGGCGGTCGTGCATGTACTGGATCTCCTCCGAGTCACGGCCCGGGTGGTAGTACGGCGGCGCGCCGTCCTCCAGCTGCTTGTCCGTGATCGGGATGTGCAGCCGGTCACGGAACCGCTTGAGGTCCTCGACCGTGAGCTTCTTCATCTGGTGGGTCGCGTTGCGGCCCTCGAAATTCGGTCCCAGGGTCCAGCCCTTGACCGTCTGCGCCAGGATCACCGTCGGCTGGCCCTTGTGGGCCTTGGCCGCAGCGTAGGCCGCGTAGACCTTCCTGTGGTCGTGACCGCCGCGGCCCAGGTGCAGGATCTGGTCGTCGGTCATGTCCTTGACCATGTCGCGCAGCCGCGGGTCGTCCCCGAAGAAGTGCTCACGGATGTACGCACCCGACTCGGTGGCGTACGTCTGGAACTGGCCGTCCGGCGTGGTGTTCAGCTTGTTGACCAGGATGCCCGTGCGGTCCTGCGCCAGCAGCGGGTCCCAGGAGCGGTCCCAGACCAGCTTGATGACGTTCCATCCGGCGCCGCGGAACTGCGACTCCAGCTCCTGGATGATCTTGCCGTTGCCGCGCACCGGGCCGTCGAGCCGCTGGAGGTTGCAGTTGACCACGAAGGTGAGGTTGTCCAGGCCCTCACGGGCGGCGATGGACAGCTGGCCGAGCGACTCGGGCTCGTCCATCTCGCCGTCGCCCAGATAGGCCCAGACATGGGATTTGGAGGTGTCGGCGATGCCGCGCGCCTCCATGTAGCGGTTCATCCGGGCCTGGTAGATCGCGCCGAGCGGTCCGAGGCCCATCGAGACGGTCGGGAACTCCCAGAAGTCCGGCATCAGCCGCGGGTGCGGGTAGCTGGACAGGCCGTTGGGCGCCTTCGACTTCTCCTGGCGGAAGGCGTCGAGCTGCGCCTCGCTCAGCCGGTCGAGCAGGTAGGCGCGGGCGTAGATGCCCGGGGACGCGTGCCCCTGGAAGAAGATCTGGTCGCCGCCCAGACCGTCGTCCTTGCCGCGGAAGAAGTGGTTGAAGCCCACGTCGTACAGCGAGGCCGAGGAGGCGAAGGTGGCGATGTGGCCGCCGACGCCGATCCCCGGACGCTGGGCGCGCGACACCATCACGGCCGCGTTCCAGCGGGTCGCGTTGAGGACCTTGCGCTCGATCTCCTCGTCGCCGGGGAAGAACGGCTCGTCCTTCGTGGCGATCGTGTTCACGTAGTCCGTACTGCGCATCTCCGGCACGGCGACACGCTTCTCGCGCGCACGCTCGATGAGCCGGAGCATCAGATAACGGGCCCGCTCACGGCCTCGCTCGTCGACCGCGGCGTCGAGCGAGTCGAGCCATTCCTGGGTCTCTTCGGGATCGAAGTCCGGGACCTGGCTCGGCAGGCCGCCAATGATGATCGGGTTGCGATCGGATCCGGAAGCCACGCTGTTCCTTCGCTGTTCGGTAGTGCTCTACGGGGCCTGATTGACGGAGAACATGCCCCCGGGATGTATGCAAGTACGCCATCACCATCGTGTACCGCGAGGGCGCAAACGTCATCTCTACCGAGGGGTAACCGCAGTGTGGTGAGACTCCGCGTCCGGTGTGCGGGGATGGCTCGTGCCAAACCGCAACCATACGCCCAAGCCGTCCAGGCGTTCCCAAAGGATGTTCGACTCCGAATGACGGACCGAAACGGCATAAGCTGTGGAAGGACGTAAAGGGTGTGGACGGTAGCGCCGGACCCCCGGAGGGGATCTGCCGACAGTGCGGCGACGTGGCAGGGAACGTCACCGTTTAGGCGGTCTCGGACGCCGGGTACTTGCGCGATCCGCCACTCCCGTGTGGACTACGGCCAACGCCTCGCGTACGCGCGTGGCTGAAGCATTTTCCGAAACATGATCAGGAGGCAACCCGTGAGCGCGACCGCGGACCACGCGGAGGAGCGGACCAACCCGGCAGCACGCCTGGGGTTCGAGCCCGGACAGGTGGTCCAGGAGATCGGCTACGACGACGACGTCGAGCAGGAGCTCCGTGAGGGCATTGAGGCCACAATCGGCCAGGATCTCGTCGATGAGGACTACGACGACGTCGCAGACGTCGTCCTGCTGTGGTTCCGCGACGAGGACGGCGACCTTACGGACGCGCTGGTGGATGCCATTGGTCTGATCGAGGACGGCGGTATGGTCTGGCTGATGACGCCGAAGACCGGCCGTGACGGGTACGTCGAACCGAGCGACATCAACGAGGCCGCACAGACGGCCGGTCTCTCCCAGACCAGGAGCATCAACGCGGGCAAGGACTGGACGGGCAGCCGTCTGGTCACGCCGAGGGCGGCCAAAGCCAAGCGCTGAACCACGCTCGCCACACATTCGCCCTGAAGGCCCCCGACGGCATCGAGCCGCCCGGGGGCCTTCGTGCGGTCACCGAGCCCTCCGTACGGCCGTCGGGGGCCTTCGTGCGGCCACGGGGCGGCCCGGACGGCCGGGGGAAGCGGTGGGTTCCCCGTGCGGGCTCTGCGTAGGCTGGGAGCCACCCGGACGGCCCAGCCCGGTGAACGTAGCGAAGGGACGCTTTTCATGGCGATCGAGGTCGGTACCAAGGCCCCGGATTTCGAGCTGAAGGACAACCACGGCCGGACCGTGAAGCTCTCGGACTTCCGCGGCGAGAAGAACGTCGTGCTGCTGTTCTACCCGTTCGCCTTCACGGGCGTATGCACGGGTGAGCTCTGCGCGCTCCGTGACGAGCTGCCGAAGTTCGAGAACGACGACACGCAGCTGCTCGCCGTCTCCAACGACTCCATCCACACCCTCCGCGTCTTCGCCGAGCAGGAGGGCCTCGAATACCCGCTGGTCTCGGACTTCTGGCCGCACGGCGAGACCTCGCGGGCGTACGGCGTCTTCGACGAGGAGAAGGGCTGCGCGGTGCGCGGCACCTTCATCATCGACAAGGAGGGCGTGGTGCGCTGGACCGTCGTCAACGGTCTGCCCGACGCCCGGGACCTCAACGACTACATCAAGGCGCTCGACGCGCTCTGATCCGGCACCGGTGGATCCGCATGCGGGCCGGTGAAAAGCCCTGCTTAGCCGGGAACCGGTCACTAGGATCCAGTCGTTGATCGGATGCCAACAACGTGGAGGCGCCGGCGTGTGCCGGCCCCCAAGGAAACCAATGGGAGGACTCGTGGGAGTCAGCCTCAGCAAGGGCGGCAACGTCTCGCTGACCAAGGCCGCGCCGAACCTGACCGCGGTCATCGTCGGGCTCGGCTGGGACGCTCGCACCACCACCGGTGGTGACTTCGACCTCGACGCCAGCGCGCTGCTGACGAACGCCGAGGGCAAGGTCGGCAGCGACGGGAACTTCGTCTTCTTCAACAACCTCAAGAGCCCCGACGGCTCCGTCGAGCACACCGGTGACAACCTCACCGGTGAGGGCGAGGGCGACGACGAGGTCATCAAGGTGAACCTGGCCGGTGTCCCGGCCGACGTCGACAAGATCGTCTTCCCGGTCTCGATCTACGAGGCCGAGAGCCGCCAGCAGAGCTTCGGCCAGGTGCGCAACGCGTACATCCGCGTGGTCAACCAGGCCGACAACAGCGAGCTGGCACGCTACGACCTCAGCGAGGACGCCTCGACGGAGACCGCCATGGTCTTCGGTGAGCTGTACCGCCACGGGGCGGAGTGGAAGTTCCGTGCCATCGGTCAGGGGTACGCCTCGGGGCTGCGCGGCATCGCGCAGGACTTCGGCGTCAACGTCTGAGAAAGCGCGACCCGGCCGCGCCGCCGAGGCGCGACCCGGGTCACGTCAGGGTGTGTTTCGAAAGTGGCGTCGTCCGCCCGGAGGGCGGGGTCGGGGGCATCTGGTGCGTGTGATCGCAAGGCGGCGGGAGGAAGGCGCAGCGGGCTGCGCCGACGACCGACAACGCGGCGAGCGTGCGTGCCGGACGTTCCCGGCCAGGCGGGACTTTCGAACCACGCCCTAGCAGTACCCCGTCCGGCGCCGCGCCCTCGTGCGGCGCCGGAAGCGCTCAACGGACGGCCCGGGGGCTTCTCGGTCCACCGGGCCCAGCAGACGGTTCATCGACTCGGGGAGGACACACACCATGGGCGTCACGCTCGCCAAGGGAGGCAATGTCTCCCTCTCCAAGGCCGCACCCAACCTCACCCAGGTGCTGGTCGGGCTCGGCTGGGACGCACGATCCACCACGGGCGCCGACTTCGACCTCGACGCCAGCGCGCTGCTGTGCCAGTCGGGCCGGGTGCTCGGCGACGAATGGTTCGTGTTCTACAACAACCTCACGAGCCCCGACGGTTCCGTGGAGCACACCGGCGACAACCTCACGGGCGAGGGCGATGGCGACGACGAGTCGGTCATCGTGCACCTCACTCAGGTGCCGGCGCACTGCGACAAGATCATTTTCCCGGTCTCCATCCATGAGGCCGACAGCCGGGGCCAGACCTTCGGCCAGGTCAGCAATGCTTTCATCCGCGTGGTCAACCAGGCGGACGGTCAGGAACTCGCGCGTTACGACCTCAGCGAGGACGCCTCGACGGAAACCGCGATGATCTTCGGTGAGCTCTACAGGTACAACGGCGAGTGGAAGTTCCGTGCAGTGGGACAGGGGTACGCATCCGGGTTGCGCGGCATCGCTCTAGACTTTGGGGTCAACGTTTCGTAAAGCCGCGCACTGCGCGGGGGAGCCCCGTACACCTCGGGGGAGACCCGTTACATACACGATGGGGTAGCCAGTGCTTTTGAAAACCTTTGGCTGGTCGTTCGCGGTCACCGCGCTCGGCCTGGTCGCAGCTCTGATCTACGGGGGGTGGGAAGCCTTCGGGATCGTGGCGATTCTTTCCGTCCTGGAGATTTCGCTGTCCTTCGACAATGCGGTGGTCAACGCCGGAATCCTGAAGAAGATGAATGCCTTTTGGCAGAAGATCTTCCTCACGATCGGTGTGCTCATCGCGGTCTTCGGTATGCGGCTGGTGTTCCCCGTCGTGATCGTGGCCATCACCGCCAAGATCGGTCCGATCGAGGCGGTCGACCTTTCCTTCAACCAGCCCGAGCGTTATCAGGAACTCGTCACCGACGCCCACCCGGCGATCGCCGCCTTCGGTGGAATGTTCCTGCTGATGATCTTCCTCGACTTCATTTTCGAGGAGCGTGACATCCAGTGGCTGCGCTGGATCGAGCGCCCGCTCGCCAAGCTCGGCAAGGTCGACATGCTGTCGGTCTGCATCGCGCTGATCGTGCTGCTGGTCGCGGCCATGACCGTCGCGACCAACGCCCACCAGCACGGCGGCGGTCACGCGGACAAGGCGGAGACGGTCCTGCTCTCCGGCGTCGCCGGTCTGATCACGTACCTCATCGTCGGCGGTCTCTCCGGCTTCTTCGAGAACAAGCTGGAGGAGGAGGAAGAGCGCGAGCACGAGGCCGAGGAAGAGGCCAAGCGGACCGGCAAGAAGGTCTCCGCCGTCGCGCTCTCCGGCAAGGCCGCGTTCTTCATGTTCCTCTACCTGGAAGTGCTCGACGCGTCCTTCTCGTTCGACGGCGTCATCGGCGCCTTCGCCATCACCAACGAGATCGTGCTGATGGCCCTCGGCCTCGGTATCGGCGCCATGTACGTCCGTTCGCTCACGGTCTACCTGGTCCGCCAGGGCACCCTCGACGACTACGTGTACCTGGAGCACGGCGCCCACTACGCCATCGGCGCGCTGGCCGTGCTCCTGCTCATCACCATTCAGTACCAGGTCAACGAACTCATCACCGGTCTCATCGGTGTCGCGCTGATCGCCTGGTCCTTCTGGTCCTCGGTCCGGCGCAACAGGGCGCTGGAGGCCGAGGGCGGCGGCGACGCCGGTTCCAAGGCGCCGTCCGGGGTGTGACCCGGTAGGGATTGCGGAACGCTCTCAGCGGGGCGGTCCGTGAGGCAACGGTTCTCCGGAGACATCCGGACCCGGCCCCACGGCCGCCCCGCAGTGATGTGGGTGTCCCGTCCGGGCGCGTTACGGCCGTGGGGCCGGGGCACTTTTCTACCGAGAAGCATGGGGGTTGGGGATGGCGTTCTGGGACGGCCTGTGGCCGCGGCGGGAGACACAGTTCGAGTCGGGCAGCGCGGCGACCAGTTCCATCGTGCTCTCCCGGCGGCACGCCACGGTCTCGCTCGCCAAGCAGGGGGCGCTGACCGGCAATCTGCGGGTCAACCTCTCCTGGCAGATGCGTACGTCGGACATCATGGGCCGCTCGCGGCAGAGCGGCCGGCTGCGGCGGCCGCTCAAGCTCTTCCAGCCCGATGCGGTCCAGGCCCACACCCAGGGCATGGTCAACGTCGACCTGGACCTGGGCTGCATGTACGAGCTGAAGGACGGAACCAAGGGCGTCGTCCAGCCGCTGGGCAACCTCATCGGCGACCTGAACGGTCCGCCGTACATCCGGCTCAGCGGGGACGACCGCTTCGGTGCGCCGTCGGGTGAGACCGTCTACGTCAATCTCGACCAGCGCGACCAGATCAAACGGCTGCTGTTCTTCGTCTACATCTACGACCAGACGCCGGCCTTCGACCGTACGCACGCCAAGGTGACGCTCTACCCGGGCAACGGCCCGCGGATCGAGATCGAACTCGACGAGCACGCCCCCGAGGCCCGTTCCTGTGCCGTGTTCACGGTGGAGAACATCAAGGACGAGCTGATCGTGCGGCGCGAGGTGAAGTTCGTGTACGGATTCCAGTCGGAGCTGGACCGGCTGTACGGCTTCGGCATGCAGTGGGGACGCGGCTACAAGTCCCGTACCTGAGCGGGCCCGGTATTCGGAGGCGGGCCCGCCCGGGAGCCGTCCCTCAGGACCGTACGAACTGCGGTCCCTGCGGCGGCAGCACGAAGTTCGGGTCCGGGGCGGGTGCCGCGGCCGCGGCGGGCTGCGGATAGCCGTAGGCCGGCTGGGCGGCAGCGGGCTGCGGGTACCCGTACGAGGGCTGCGGATAGCCGTACGCGGGCTGCTGGTGCTGGACGGTGGCCTGCGAGTCGGGGCCGGGCGCCACAGCCGGCGGGAAGTCGGGCGCGGGCGGGAAACCGGACGCCGGTCCGGGCGACGGGGCCGGCTCGGGCTCGGCCGCGGTTTCGTCGACCGAGATACCGAAGGCGGTCGCCAGGCCGACCAGACCGGTCGGATAGCCCTGCCCCACGGCCCGGAATTTCCAGCCATCGCCGCGCCGGTAGAGCTCGCCGCAGATGATCGCCGTCTCCTCTCCGGTCTCCGGCCGCACGTCGAAGACCGCGAGCGGATCCCCGTCGGCCGAGGCCGCGTCGTACAGCAGGATGCGCAGGTCGCTCACCTGTGCGAATGCGGCGCCGTCGGAGGAAGCGGCGACGACCACCTGCTCCACCGAGGCGTCGAGCCCGCCCAGATCGGCCTCGATGGTGTCCGTGAGCCCTTCGGGGACGCTGCGCTTGGGCAGTCGTCGTACCAGGCCGGAGGGGTGGCGGGGCTGGTTGTAGAAGACGAAGTCCTCGTCCGAGCGCACGCGGCCACCTGCTCCGAGCAACAGGGCCGAGGCGTCCACGTCCGGAACTCCGGCGCCCGGGGTCCAGCGCAGCACGGCCCGTACGGTCATGGCGTCCAGAGGGACGTTCGAGCCTTTCACCATCGCGTGCGTCATGCCCGTCATCCTGCCTGCTGGCTGCCCGCGCGGACAACGCGGGGGTCGCACCAGGTGTCCCGGCGGTTTGCCGGAAGTCCGGGGTTCGCGGTGCTCCGACCCGCCGGGAAATGGACGAGTTACCCGGAATTCATGCACGTGGGGAACTGTTGACACCCGTCCATACGTACTATTACCGGCCATGCGTTGCACGGCCGGTCAGCCAATTCGGGGGAGTTACATGCGTCATTTCGGGCATATTGCACCCGCCGCGAGGAAGGGTCTGTTCTTCCAGGAGCCGTGCGAGTTCGGTCCGGACTCGTCGGCCCGCGTGCTTTCGGCCGCCCTGGGTGCGACCCTGTACAGCCCTGCCACCCGGCCGCGACTTGCCGACGACGTGATCAAGCAGGCCGGGCGCGGTGTCGTCTCGATGGTGCTGTGCCTGGAGGATTCGATCGACGACTCCGAGGTCGCCGCTGCCGAGGAGAACCTGGTCAGGCAGTTCGCCGAGCTCGACACGCGCGGCGCCGAGGTGCCGCTGCTTTTCATCCGGGTCCGGGAGCCCGGTCAGATAGCCGACCTGGTGCACCGGCTCGGCATCACCGTCCGGATGTTGTCCGGTTTTGTACTTCCGAAGTTCACCGAAGAGCGTGGCCTGCCCTTCATGGAGGCGCTCACCAACGCCGAGAAGGCATGCGGACGGCGCCTGTTCGCGATGCCCGTCCTCGAATCGCCCGAGCTGCTGTATCTGGAGACCCGCGGGGAAACCCTCCAGGGCGTGGCCCGTACCGTCGACAAGTACCGCGACCGGGTGCTCGCGCTGCGGCTCGGCGTCACCGACTTCTGCTCGGCGTACGGACTGCGCAGGGCGCCGGACATGACGGCGTACGACGTACAGATCGTCGGCGGCGTGATCGCCGACGTGGTCAATGTGCTGGGCCGCGCGGACGGCACCGGCTTCACGATCACCGGCCCGGTGTGGGAGTACTTCCGGCTTCAGAAGCGCATGTTCAAACCCCAGCTGCGCCGCAGCCCCTTCCTGGAGGGCCGGGCCGAGGAGCTGCGCACGGCGCTGATCGAGCACGATCTGGACGGTCTGCTGCGCGAGATCGGGCTCGACCGGGCCAACGGCCTGCTCGGCAAGACCTGCATCCACCCGTCGCACGTCGCGCCCGTGCACGCACTGTCCGTGGTCAGCCACGAGGAGTTCAGCGACGCGGAGGACATCCTGCGGCCGGAGCGCGGCGGCGGTGGCGTCATGCGTTCCGCGTACACGAACAAGATGAACGAAGTGAAACCGCACCGCGCCTGGGCCGAGCGGACCCTGCTGAGGGCCGAGGTCTTCGGCGTGGCCAGGCAGGACATCGGCTTCGTGGAACTGCTGGCCGCGGGCCTCGCGGAATGAGCGGGCACCCGGCAAGGACAGCGAGAGAGAACCGGCAAGGACAGCGAGCGAGAGAGAAAGGGACGGCGAACGTGGTGTGGTCGGGCAGCTGGGTGACGGAGCGACTGGGCGTCGAGCTCGTCGGTGACGGGAAGCCCGACGGCGACCGGGAGCTGAGAGAGCTGCTGGGCCTCGCCCTGCGCCGCAACCCCAAGCGGGCCCACCTCCTCGTGTCGAACGTCCTCGGCAAGCACGTGCCGCAGAAGCCCTCCGTGGTCTACGGCACCGGATTCGAGCTCGGCCGACGGGTGCGCGAACTCCTCGGTGACGCCGAGGCGCGCCGGGCCGTGGTGCTCGGTTACGCGGAGACGGCCACTGGCCTCGGCCACGCGGTCGCCGACGGGCTCGGCACGGCACCGTACCTCCACTCCACGCGCCGCCCCGTCGAGGGCGTGGCACGGGCGGGCGGCTTCGAGGAGTCCCACTCGCACGCCACCTCGCACCTGCTGCTCCCGGAGGACCCGGACCTGCTGGCGGGCGTCCGCGGCCCGGCGGACGCGGACGCCGACGCGGGCACGGACGCGCCACTGGTGCTGGTGGACGACGAATTCTCCACGGGCAACACCGTGCTCAACACCATCCGCGCCCTGCACGAGCGGTATCCGCGGAGCCGTTACGTCATCGTCGCCCTGGTGGACATGAGGTCGCCGGCCGACCGGGGAAGGCTGACCGGCTTCGCCGCGGAGATCGGCGCCCGCGTCGACCTGGTGGCGCACGGCTCGGGCACGGTCACCCTCCCGGAGGGCGTCCTGGAGAAGGGCCGGGCACTGGTCGCCGCGCACGAGCCGGAGCCCGCGGACCGTGCCGCGCACGAAGCCGCCGAAGCCCCCGGCCGTCGGCCCTGTACCCGGGTGGACCTCCGGTGGCCCGCCGGTGTGCCCGACGGTGGGCGGCACGGCTTCACCCCCGCCCACCGGGCGGTCCTGGAGCCGGCCCTCCCCGCCATGGCCGCCCGCATCGCCGAAGCGCTGGGTGACGCCCGCCGCGTACTGATCCTCGGCTTCGAGGAGCTGATGTACGCCCCCCTGCGCCTGGGCACGGCCCTGGAGGAGCGCGCCGACGCCGAGGTGCACTACTCCACCACCACGCGTTCCCCCGTCCTCCCCGTGGACGACCCGGGCTACGCGATACGGACCCGGCTGGTCTTCCCGGCCCATGACAACCCGGCCGACGGGCCCGGCGACCGGTACGCGTACAACGTCGCGGGCGCCGGCTTCGACGCCGTCGTGCTCGCCGTCGACTCCGCCGCCGACACCCCCGAACTCCATGCCCCCGACGGCCTGTTGGCGCAGCTGGCCGCGCACACCGACCACGTCCTGCTCGCGGTCGTCCCCTCGTACGTTCCCTCGCGCCCCCACCCGCGTGTCCCCGAACGGCAGGAACCCCCCATGCTGCCCGAGCCCCTTCGCGGCCCCGCCTTCTCCTCCTACGCGCCGGACGAGGTCGGCTGGCTGCTCCAGGACCTCTCGGACACCGAGCTGGAGGCGCCCACCGAGGAGCGCGAGGAGGCGATACAGAGCGGTGGCGCGCACTACGCCGAATCGCTGCCCGTCGAGTACCAGCCGTCCGCCCAGTACCAGGAGCTGTTCAAGGCGGCGCTGGAACTGTCGGCCGCCCGTGTCGCCCGTGCCGTCGGCACCGTCACCGAAACCGTCCTCGCCGAGCGCACCCCCCGCCCGGTCCTGGTCTCGCTGGCCAGGGCCGGCACGCCCGTCGGCGTACTCATGCGCCGCTGGGCCAGGCACCGGCACGGCATCGACCTGCCGCACTACGCCGTCTCCATCGTGCGGGGCCGCGGCATCGACGCCAACGCCCTGCGCTGGCTGGCCGCCCACCACGACCCGGCGGACGTCGTCTTCGTCGACGGCTGGACCGGCAAGGGCGCGATCACCCGTGAACTCTCCGCGGCGCTCGCCGAGTTCGACGGCTTCGACCCGGAGATCGCGGTACTGGCCGACCCGGGCGGCTGCGTCCGCACGTACGGAACCCGCGAGGACTTCCTCATCCCGTCCGCCTGCCTCAACTCCACCGTCTCCGGACTGATCTCGCGGACCGTCCTGCGCTCCGACCTGGTGGGCCCCGAGGACTTCCACGGCGCGAAGTTCTACCGGGAGCTCGCGGACACCGATGTGTCCGGCCATTTCCTCGACAGCGTCGCCGCGCACTTCGGCGAGGTCGTCGACGCCGTGGACGCCGAGGTCAAGGAACTGCTCGCGGCCGACCGCGCACCCACCTGGGAGGGCTGGGCCGCCGTGGAGCGCATCAGCGAGGAGTACGGCATCCACGACGTCAACCTCGTCAAGCCGGGCGTCGGCGAGACGACCCGGGTCCTGCTGCGCCGCGTCCCGTGGAAGATCCTCGCCAAGCGAGGCGCGGGCGCGGACCTCGAACACATCCGTCTGCTGGCCGAGCAGCGGGGTGTGCCGGTGGAGGAGGTCGAAGGACTCCCGTACACCTGCGTCGGACTGATCCACCCGAAGTACACCAGGGGCGCGACGGGTGCGGACGGCAAGGCGGTGGAGTCGAAGTGACCACCCCCGCGGCCCCGACGACGGCCGACGCCGGCGCCCCCGTGACGCTGGTCGCCAGCGACCTCGACCGGACCCTGATCTACTCCGCGGCGGCGCTCCGGCTCGCCGTGCCGGACGCCGAGGCCCCCCGGCTGCTGTGCGTGGAGGTGTACGACCGCAAGCCGCTCTCCTACCTGACCGAGACGGCCGCGGCGCTGCTCGGTGAGCTGGCCCGCACCACGGTCTTCGTCCCGACGACCACCCGCACCCGCGAGCAGTACGGTCGCATCCGCCTGCCCGGCCCCGCGCCGCGGTTCGCGATCTGCGCCAACGGGGGGCACCTGCTCGTCGACGGCGAGTCCGACCCCGGCTGGCAGCGGCAGGTGGCCCGCAGGCTCGCCGACGAATGCGCCTCCCTCGCCGAGGTCCGCGCCCACCTCCTGGCCGCGGCCGACCCCGCCTGGCTGCTCAAGGAACGGGTCGCCGAGGACCTCTTCGCCTATCTCGTCGTGGAACGCCCGCTGCTGCCCGAGGGCTGGGTCGAGGAACTGGGGGAGTGGGCGCGGACACACGGCTGGACGGTCTCCCTCCAGGGCCGCAAGATCTACGCCGTTCCGGGCCCGCTGACCAAGAGCGCCGCCATGGAGGAGGTGGCCCGGCGCACCGGCGCCACACGCACCCTCGCCGCCGGTGACAGCCTCCTGGACGCCGATCTGCTCCTCGCCGCCGACCGCGCCTGGCGCCCGGCCCACGGCGAACTGGCCGACACCGGCTGGAGCGCCCCGCACGCCGAGGCGACCACCGCGCACGGCGTGGCGGCGGGCGAGGAGATCCTCCGGCACCTCCTGCGGGCCGCGGGCGAGGCCAGATCGTCCTGACACCGGGCGCAGCCGCAAGCGGTAGTGGGTCCCGGCTGCCCGGGGCCACACGCCTCTCAGCCGCAGCAACCGCCGCCGCAGCAGCCGCCCCCGCCTCCCCCGCCGGCCGACGGGGCGGCGGGCGCGGACCCCGCGGCCGACCCGCCGACGGCCACGGTGGAGAGCAGCTTCACGGTGTCGGAGTGCCCGGCGGGGCAGGAGGCCGGGTCGGAGGACTGAGCCATCGGGCGGCTGAGTTCGAAGGTGTCTCCGCAGGAGCGGCAGCGGAATTCGTAACGAGGCATGGCCCCAGGTTAGGGCCTGCCCGGCACCGGTGCACCGGATGCGGGCACGACGGGCGGCGGGTCAGGGACTGCGCCGGACGACCGGCATCGGCGGCGCGGTCGCCCTCCGGCCGAGCCGCATCTCCCGCGCCGCTTCCTCGGGGTGGCGGGCCCGCCAGTACGGGTTGTCGTGCGGAAGGCCGCCGCTGACCCGCCCGTACATCCCGAAGACCATCAGCATCAGACCGACCACAAAGCTGAACAGCACGTTCTGGATGCGGAAGGCGAGGAAGTTGTAGTCGGTCTCCAGCAGCGCGAGGTTCACGAAGCCGCTGAGGATGAAGGCGATGCCCAGAATCATGTTGAGCGTCGAGGCGAAGTTGCCGCCGATCACCATCCCGATGAACAGGAGCAGGCCGACACAGATGGACAGGACGCTCAGGGCACCGTTGGTGTTGAGGCCCGCGACGGTGGCTCCGCCGGTGCTGAAGAAGCCGATCTTGTTGATCAGCCCCAGGACACCGAAGGCGAGCAGCAGCAGCCCCATCAGCCCTGCCCCGACCCGGTAGACGCGGTTGAGCCGGTGGTCGACCGGCAGATGCTGGTCGAGCCGGGTGGCCTTGCGGCGGCGCGGAGTCCGTCGTCCGCCTGCATGCAGTACATGGGTGGCCATGTCGGCCTCCTTCGCACGGCCTCCTTCGCACGTACTTCCAGGATCCGTCCAAGGCGTTGCCACCGCACACCGGAGCCCGCGGGAGGTCATGGCGCGCAGCCGGTACGGCTCAGGCGCCCGCCCCGCGCTCCTCGCGGATCTCGGAGACCACCCGCGCGGCCGTCCGCCGCACCGCTTCGGTCTCGGTCAGGAAGTGCCAGTAGTCGGGGTGACGCCCGTCGAGCACGGCGACGGCTCGGTCCAGCCGGGCCACGGCGTCGTCCAGCGGACGGGCATGGCGCGGATCGGGCGTGCTGCGGCCGGCCATGGCCAGGCGCTGCGCGTCGCGGACCGCGAACCGGGTCCGCTGGATCTCCTGCTGCGGGTCCTCGGCCACATCGTCCAGCCGACGCAGCCGGTCACCGGCCGCGGACACCGCCTCGTCCGTGGCGTTCAGCAATGCGCGGACCGTGCTCAGCCGGGACGTCGCATCGACCCACCGCTGCTCGTCCCGGGCCTGGGCGGCCTCCTTCAGCTTCTCCTCGGCCTGCCGCACATTGACGGCCGCCTGCTCGGGCACGGGCTGGAGATCCTGCCAGCATGCCGCGGAGAAACGCCGCCGCAACTCGCTCAGCACCGGCTCCACCGAGCCCGCCCGGGTCGTCAACGCCTGGGCGCGCGTACGCAACGACACCAGCCGGTGGCCGATCTCGGCGGCGCGCTCGGGCAGCTTTTCCGCCTCGGACCGCACCGCCTCGGCATCGCGCAGCACCCGGTCGGCACGCTGCAGGGTCTCGGTGACGCCGTGCCGGCCGGCGCCCTGATTGAGCTTGGTCAGCTCGGGGGCGAGGGCCGCCAGCCGGGCGGCGAGATCATCCGCCCGCAGCCCGGACGCACGCACCGTGTCGAGAGCGTTGCTCGCGCCGAGCAGCGCCTGCCGGGCCCGCTCCACGGCGGGCGCGAGCTGGGCGAGCTGCGTCTCCGCGCTGCCCAGCAGCGGACCGAGCCTCTGCGCGAACCGGTCCAGCTCGGCCTTGACCCGTACCAGCTCGTCCTTGGCCGCGGCCAGCTCCGACCGCGCGCGGGCGGCGACCGACGGCTCCAGATCGTCCCGGTCCAGGTCGTGAGCGTCGACCGCGGTGATGTACGTGTGGCTGACCTCGTCGATCCGCCGCCCCAGGGCGGTGAAGTCGTCCACGGCCTTGCGCGCGGTGGGCGAGCTGTCCACCGCGGTGATCGTCTCGATCGAGATCCGCAGATCGCGCTGAGCCGTGTCCAGCTCGTAGAAGGCCGACGCGGCGGCGTCCTTCGCGGCCTGCGCCTCGGCGCGCTGACTCTCCCCGCGCCCGCCGAACCAGCGCCTCGTACCACCACCCGCGAAAGAGGCCGGCAACGCCGCGGCGAGCAGCGGCACCGGCAACAGCATCAGCACGACGACATCCCTGACGGCGGAACTCCCACCCGCTCTCGCCCGCGGCCGCGCGTGTGTCGCCGTCACATCCCTCTCCCGTGCCGTTTCGCCCTGCCCGGTACATTCTCGCACCAGGTAAGGACGAACACACGGGCCGGTCAGTTCGCGCTTCGGACCGTGACTTCGCCGTTGTCGCTCCGGGCCTTCACCACATGACTGCTGCCATCGCTGCGCGGCGCGTCCACCGAGGTGCGCCCGTTGTCGGCGACGGCGTCCACCGCGTACTTCACGGGGCCGCCCGGCAGATCGATGGTGATCGCCCCGTTGTCGCTCACGGTGTCCACGAGATCCGGCACGGCCGCGAACCCCAGCCGGATGCTGCCGTTGTCGGACCGCGCCGACACGGACCTGGCCGAGATCCCCTCGGCGACGACGGCACCGTTGTCGCTGGACAGCTTGAGCGGCCCGGTGGAGTCCCGGACGGTCACCTCGCCGTTGTCGGCGTTGAGGGTGAGCGGGGTGCGGAAGCCGGAAGCGACGATCCTCCCGTCGTCCCCCTCGACGACCACCGTCACCCCGCGCGGCACCTTCACCTGGTGCTCCGCGGCGCAGTCACCGATCAAGGCGTCGCACTTCACCCCGAGCGTGAGCGTGTCGTCCTGCATCCCCCAGTGCGGCTCGGGCCCGTTCCCGAACGCCACCCACCCATCGACACGGCGGGTCACCTCGACCTTCCGCACATCGGCCGGCACGAGCTCCAGCGACGACTGCCCGGAACGGATGGTCAGCGTCTTGCCGCTCAACGCGAACGACTTGTGCTCGGCAGGCGCGCCGCTCACATCCGTACCGCCACAACCGGAAAGCACAAGAGCCAGAAGCGCGGCCCCACCGGACGCGATGAGAGTGCGGGTGCGGACTGCCACGATGATCTTTCCCCCAGGTCGTACGGCGGATGCCCCGATGCTGCGGCCTTCACCGTAAGTACGCGACCGCCCGGCCGGAATCCGGACGGCTACCGTACGCGGGGTAGGGATAACCCCCGCACGCCCCGCCGTACCCTCGCCGACCGGCGTCCCGTTCGCTGCCGCCCGGGATCGTTTGTGACCATGGGCCGTAGTCCATGTACGCTGTTGCCTCATCACGGGTGCGTAGCTCAGGGGTAGAGCGCTGCTCTTACAAAGCAGATGTCGGCGGTTCGAAACCGTCCGCGCCCACCAGCACAAAGGCCCCTCGCCGATCATGGCGAGGGGCCTTTGACATCTATTTCTGACATCAACGGGGACGATCGGTCACGACCGGGGACGGCTCCTGAGCAGCCGGTCCATGTGACTCACGGCCTCGCGCTGTGTGTCCTGGACGACGTGCGTGCAGACGTTCATCGTGACAGCGATCTGGCTGTGCCCGAGGATCTCCATCACGACGCGGGGCGGGACGCCGGCGGCGGTGAGCAGGGTCGCCGTACCGTGCCGGGCATCGTGGAGCCGGATGACGCGCAGGCCGGCGTTCTTCGCGTCGCGGGTGAACGAGCGGTAGAGGTTGCGTGGCTCGATGGGCTGTCCCGTCCGAGTGGTGAAGACGTACCCGAAGCCCGCCATCTCCTTCTCCTCGTAGGACAAGAAGCCCAGGCTCCGGTAGAACGCGTGGTTGCGCTTGCCCTCCGGGGACGATTCGTGGTCCGTGGACAGGAGGAAAAGCGGCAGTGCGAGTAGCGCCGCATGAGGTGCTCGACCAGGGCGCGGTCGACGCCCTGCCGGTGATGCGCAAGATCGACCACGACATCCTGGACGTAGCAGATGTCTTCGTCGTCGGAGATCGTCCGGGCCAGGCCGAGGAGTGTTCCTGAACCGTCTCGTGCTGTGATGACCAGGTGAGAGTTGGCCAGGCCCCTGCACAGCCTGTCGACATCCCGGGCGTAGCCCTCCCAGCCGACCGAGTCGTAGAGGCTCAGCATTTCCTCGGGATCGAATGCGTCCTCTTTTGCTATGAACACCCTGAACCCCCCATGCGGCGCTGCCGCTTCTCGTCGCCGATCCGACACCACATCCGACTCCACACCTGCCGGGCCCGTCGAGATCGACATTGAACTGGGGTCGGCGTGCAAGCGCTTGGCGACACGTCAGGTCGAACCCGCTCCCGTCTCGGATGTCTCGGCAGCCGCAAAGATCCGGTCCAGGTGGTGACGGAGCACCGCGACGGCCGACTCCGGACTCCGCTGGCCCACGAGAATGCTGGTGCCCAGGGTCGCCGCCATCGCGAGCAGGCTGATCGCCTCCGTGCGTGCGTCGGCGCCCGGGTCGGCCAGGCCTGACGCCTGCGCCTGCTCGAGCAGTCCAGTCAGGGCGTTCTCCGCGGCGTCGGGGTTGTCGATGAAGGGCTGGGCGGCCAGCGCCTCGTCGGTCACCGACAGGATCGCGTAGGAGCTGTACAGCAGGTGGAACGTACGGCTCTCCTCGTCGGTCGGCAGCGAGGCCAGCAGCAGCGCCTCCACCGTGGCGCGCGGACCCGGCTCCGGGCCGGCGGCGGCCAGGCGGGCACCCACCCTCGCGGTGAAGCGGTCGGTCAGGTGCCGGAGGCCGTAGAAGAGCAGCCTCTCCTTGGTCTCGAAGTAGTACTGCACGAGCCGGAGCGACACGCCGGCCTCCGCGGCCACGTCCCGCATGCCGACGGCGTGCAGCCCTCGCCGCCCCGCGACCTGGATGAGCGCCTCGGCGATCTGGGCGCGCCGCTCCTCGTGATCCACACGCTTCGGCATGTTCCGGTGTCTCCGCCCGTCGATGGTGGGTTTGCGGTCCGCTCTCCGAACCCCTTTATGATACCGGCGTACCAAATTCATGGTACGGTCGTACCATGAAGAACGGATCTTCACAGGAGGTGCCGCCGTGCCCGAGAACACCGCCCGCGTACGCCGCGATGTCGGCCGCTACGTCAACGACACCCTGCGCGACCGCTACTTCGCCGCCGCCGACGTGCTCTACGCGATGGGGGCACCCGTCCGCTCCGAGACCGACGTGGACACCGCCTTCGGCACCACGCACGTCTACCGGTACGGGCCCGCGGACCCCGCCGCCGAGTCCCGGACCCCGATCGTCCTGATCCACGGCGCCGGCTACAGCTCGGCGATGTGGTACCCCAACACCCCCGGGCTCAGCCTCGACCGCCCCGTGTACGCCCTCGACACCCCCGGCGACGCCAACCGCAGCATCCACCGCGAACCCATGTGGCAGCCCGAGCGCGCCGCCCAGTGGATGGACGAGGCCCTCGACGCGCTCGGCCTCGACCGGGTCCACCTCGTCGGCTCCTCCTACGGAGGCTGGCTGGTGCTCAACCAGGCGCACCTGCGGCCCGGACGGCTCGCCTCGGTCACCGCCCTCGACCCCGGCGGCCTGGAGAAGGTCGGCCTGCGCTTCTTCGCCTGGATCTTCGTGAGCCTGTTCGCCACCTTCGCCCCGAAGGCGCTGCGCCCGCGTCTCGCCGCCTGGTTGGATCAGCCGGTGCTCGCCATCCCCGAGATGCGCAAGTGGATCCAGCTCGGCGCCCGCGCGTACCGGATCCGCCGCCCCGCGCCCCTGCCGCTGGCTGAGGACGAGCTGCGGTCCATCCGGACCCCGCTCTACGTGATCATGGGCAAGCACAGCCTGCTGGTACACCCCAAGCGGCAGCTGGAGCGCGTACCGCGCCTCGTTCCCGGAGCCCGCGCCGAGATCATCTCCGCGACCGGGCACGGCCCGCAGATCGACCACCCGGACGTAGTCAACGCCCGGATGCTGTCCTTCATGGAGGACGTCGACTCCCTCGACGCTGCTGCGGTCGACGGATAGGACTACGTGGGTGTCGTCGGCGCCGTTTTGCGCGAGTGCGTGCCGCAGACTCGGCGTGCTGACCCTTGTAGCGGGCGGCGAGTTGCGGTTCCGAGGGGAGGCGTTGTTCTCGCGCTGAATGCCGTCGACGAGGAGGGTAGCCACGGTGGCGCCGGCTACTGCACGGACACAGCACAGACGCCCCGCCACCCACCAGGACCGCCAACGGACGTGCAGGCCGGGCCTGTTGATTCGGATTGCCGGACGCCATTGCCTGCAGTGCGTGGAGGTCCTCAGCCGGCCTTGGCGATGATGCGACCCATCTCCTCCTGACCGAAAGCCCGCAGAGTCGTGGTACGGACGTTACCCACTCCGCCGAGTTGCAGGAGTGTCGCGGTGGCGGTTTCGTCGTCGGGCGCCTCGACGACGGCCACGAGGTCGTACGGGCCGACGGTCCAGTAGAGACTCGAAAGCTTCGCCCCGAGCTTCTGTGCCGCTGCGGCGAACGCATCGGCGCGTTTCGCAGTGTCCTTGTAGTTTCGGACCCCTTGATCGGTCCAGTTCAGCAACGCGACATACGTCGCCATTTTCTTTCACCTCCACGAGGAAACACATCGTTGGGATAATTCTGAACATTACGGCTGAAGTCTGCGCGCGGTGCGCACCCGAACGAGCTGTACGGGCGATCACGGGCGATTGATCACGGTGGCCGGAACGTGCGAGAGGCGCTTTGCGCTACAGCCGCGCTGACCTGCAAAGGGGCACTCGGCAGCGCCGAGGCCGCCTCAGCTGCCTCGCTCCACCGCAGTGCGGTTCGAATCCGTCCGCCCCCACCAGCCGGAACGCCCCCGCAGCGAGCCGCTGCGGAGGCATTGACGATGGTTCAGTGCGCTCGCGCACGGCCCTTGCCGCAGAATCCGCCAGTTGGACGATCTCCGTGGCGGGTCACGGATGGACCGCCGGAGCGGCTGGGACGATGCACGCATGGCACCGAAGGCGGGCACTGCTGAGGGTTCGGCAAAGGCGCGACTTGTCCTGCTGACACTCGCGGCCGGTCAGTTCCTGATGGCGCTCGACAGCTCCGTCATGAACGTCTCGATCGCGACGGTGGCCGACGACGTGGGCACGACCGTGACAGGTGTCCAGGGTGCCATCACGGCTTACACGCTGGTCATGGCGATGTTCATGATCCTCGGCGGCAAGGTGGGAGCGCTGATCGGCCGCAAACGCGCGTTCGTGATCGGCTGTGCCGTCTACGGCTGTGGCTCCCTGACCACGGCACTCGCACCGAACCTGCCGGTGCTGCTGCTCGGCTGGTCGTTCTTCGAGGGCGTCGGAGCGTCGCTCATCCTGCCCGCGATCGTGGCGCTCGTCGCCAGCAACTACGCCGCTGAACGCCGTCCCGCCGCCTACGGACTCGTCGCGGCCGCCGGGGCCGTGGCGATCGCGCTCGGGCCGCTCGTCGGGGGTGTCGCGACGACCTACTTCTCCTGGCGCTGGGTCTTCGTCGGCGAGGTCGTGGTGGTGCTCGCCATCGTGGTGCCGGCCCGCCATATCGCTGACGCAGTGAGCGACGAACGTCCGCGCATCGACGTCATCGGCGCCGTGCTCTCCGCCCTCGGACTCGGAAGCTTCGTCTACGGTGTGCTGCGATCGAGCGAATGGGGATGGTTCAGGCCGAAGCCCGATGCGCCTTCGTGGCTGGGAGTGTCGCTGGCCGTGTGGATGATGCTGGCCGGTCTGTTTCTGATCTGGCTCTTCCTCCACTGGGAGGCCCACCTCGTGAAGCGGCGCAGGGAGCCACTCGTCGACCCGGCCATGCTGCGGAACCACCAGCTCACCGGCGGGCTGACGATGTTCTTCTTCCAGTACCTCGTTCAGATGGGCATGTTCTTCGTGGTACCGCTCTATCTGTCGGTGGCCCTGGGCCTGTCCGCGCTTGTCACCGGCGCCCGTATCCTGCCGCTCTCGGTCACACTGCTGGCGGGCGCAATCCTGATCCCACGCCTCCTGCCCGATGTCTCGCCGCGGCTGGTCGTGCGGCTCGGGAACCTCGCGCTGCTGGCGGGAGCGGTAGCTCTGATGGCCGCGCTCGACGCGGACGCCGGCGCGGAAGTCGTCACCGTTCCCCTCCTGCTGATCGGGCTCGGGATGGGAGCACTGGCGTCCCAGCTCGGTTCGGTCACCGTGTCCGCGGTTCCGGAATCACAGAGCGCGGAAGTCGGCGGAGTCCAGAATGCCGTCACCAACCTCGGTGCCTCGATCGGCACGGCTCTTGCCGGGTCGATCCTGATCGCCACCCTCACGTCCTCGTTCCTGACCAGCGTGGAGCTGAATCCGGCGGTCCCGGCGGATGTCAAGACGCAGACGGGCATCGAGCTTCAGGGCGGCGCGCCCTTCCTGTCGGACACTCAGCTCGAATCCGCCCTCACGGAAGCCGGCACGAGCAACGAGGCGACTCAGGCCGCGCTCGACGCGAACGCCGCCGCCAGGCTCGACGGCCTGCGCGCCGCACTCACCGTCCTCGCCTTCACCGCTCTCCTCGCCTTGTTCTTCACTTCACGGATTCCGGAGGTCCAGCCTCGATCGACAGGAACGTGACGTGACATGGCATGGCGTGCTTGTTGTTGCTGCCGCGTCGTGGCTCGAACGCATCGCTCGCCCCGTCCCGCCCGGGGGCGGGACGGGGCGGCGTGGGAATGGGGTGCTCGGCTCGATGGTTCGGCTCAGGCGTTGGGGCGCTTGCCGTGATTGGCGTTCTTCTTTTTGCGGGCGCGGCGCTTGTTTGCTCGCTTGGCCATGACCTGCCTCCCTCACCTGGGGTTTTGGGGCCTAGGCCAGTCTAGGTCCGGCCCGCCCCGGCCGCATCGGAGACGCTGGGTGCCGCCGTTCATGCCGGTGACCCTCAAGCCTCCCCCTGCGGAGAGCCAAGCCCAGGGTCGCCGTAACGTGTCTTGTTCACGTCAGCACGATCCCAGGGGGGATACATGTCGTACGGCTATCCGCCGCCCCAGCCGGGTGAGCAGCCCCAGCCCGGTCAGCCGCCTCAGCCCGGTCAGCAGCCCCAGCAGCTGCCGCCGTCGCCGTATGCGCAGTGGCCGCAGCCCGGCCCCGGGGCGTACGGCTGTCCACAGCCGCCGAGTAAGTCCCGTACCGGGCTTGTCGTCACCCTGTCCGTGCTCGGCGGGGTGGTCCTTCTGCTGGCGGCCGGTGTGCTGATCGCGGTGACGAGCGCAGGCGGTTCGTCGTCGACGGCCAAGCCGAAGCCCTCGGCGGCGGAGCCCACGAAGAGCGAGACGCCCGCGACGGGCGGGGCCTCCGATGCGCCCACCGAGCTGCCGGCTCTCGAAGGCACGGACGCCGAGGGCGATGTGCGGATCACCCGGTGCGAGGTGGACTCGCTGACCGAGTGGCCGGATGCGGACGTGGAGGTCGTGAACCACTCCGACACCCAGGCGTCCTACATCGTGTCCGTCGAGTTCGTGGACGGCGACGGTACGCGCCGGGCCTCGGGGCTGGCGACGGCCACCGACCTCGCGGCGGGGCAGAAGTCGGTGCAGAAGGCCCAGGGGCTGGGGAAGGTCCCGGGCAAGATGACCTGCAAGGTCGCGAAGGTGACACGGCTTCCTTCGTCGTAGCGGCTGACGCGGAGGCGGTGCCCGGTCGGAGGGGAGCGCGCCGTGCGCGCCCATTCGGGAGACACCCGCACGGGCGCGTCCGAGTGGTCGCGCGGGAGGGGGCCACGCAGAGTCGGTTCTGTCCCACAGTCTCGATCCGGCCAAGGAGTTTCGATGGCACACTCAGCACCCGCGCCAGGTCCGGTCCCGGTCGGTTCCGGCGGCCAGAGGGACGTCAACCCCTGGGCAACCGGCGGGATCATGTTCGCCGGTGTCCTGATGCTCGTCGACGGTGTCCTCGGAGTGATCAAGGGAATCAGCGGCATCGCCTCCGACGACGTGTACGCGCACCTCAGGAACTACACCTTCAAGTTCGATGTGAGCTCCTGGGGGTGGATCCACCTCGTTCTCGGCATCGTGCTCGGAGTCGTCGGCCTGGGAATCCTCAAGGGTGCCGACTGGGCCCGCGCCACGGGTGTGGCGGTCGCGGCGATCAGCCTGATCATCAACTTCATCTGGCTGCCGTACAACCCGGTCTGGGCGCTCGTCTCCGTCGCCATCGACGGGTTCGTGATCTGGGCCCTGTGCACGGGCGACGTGAAGGCGGCCATCTGAGCGGGGACGGGTGCCAATGGCTGGAGGTAGAGGTGGAACTCGCCGGTCTTGCCGCCGAGGCGTATGTCTACGGGTATCCGCTGGTCCGTGACCTGTCGGTGGTCGAGGACTTCATGCACACGGGCTTCGGTCCGTTGCCGCCCACGCCCTTCAACCACTTCGCGCACGCGGGCCGGTCGTCGTCGACGGACATGCCCTCCATGTCCGTCGACGACACCGTCCGCTGCGTCGTCCATCTCGATCTCTCCGGTGGACCGGTGCTGCTGCGCCTTCCCGGAGCGGACGGAGCGGACGGAGCGGGCGGAGCAGGCGGTGCGTACTGCGTGTTTCAGTTCGTTGATGCCTGGACCAACAACTTCGCGTACGTCGGGCGCCGTGTCACGCCCGCCCAGGCCGGGGACTGGCTCGTCGTTCCCCCGGGCTGGGCGGGCAGCGTGCCCGACGGTGTGCTCGGGGTCATCGACGCACCCACGTCCGTCGTCTCCGTCATCGGGCGCAACATCTGCGCCGACTCCGACGCCTCCGAGCAGGGCCGCGGGCTCCAGGAGCAGCTGGGCGTCACATACGTCGAACCGGGCACGCACCGTACGGGACTGCCCGCGCCCGACCCCGACGTACCGGAGGCACTGCGGTTCTTCGAGCAGCTCAGGGTGTGGATGGCCGACTTCCCGCCGTCCGCGCCCGACCAGGCGTACCAGGACCGGTTCCAGCCGCTGGGGCTGCTGGAGGAGGGGCCCTCGCCGTACACCCGGGCCGACCCCGCCCTCGTAGGGGCGCTGGCCGAGGGCCTGGCGCGGGGAAGGATGTGGTTGGAGGAGGCGAGCCGGGCCGCGGCGGCGCGCGGGGGGTGGGTGATGGACCCGCATCTCTTCGACTACAACCTCGACCACCACGGCGTCGGAACCATCGATTCCCCGGAGTGGCGGATCGCCGACCGCGAGGCGTCCTACCGGACCAGGGCGGTCGCGGCGCGGGGCTCGCTGTGGGGCGTGCACGGTTACGAGGCGGTGTACGCCCACATCTCCAGCGACGCCGGGGGCGAGCGGCTGAACGGGGACCACTCCTACGTGATGCGCCTGGAAGGTCCGCCGCCGGTCGAGGCGGGCTGGTCCCTGGCCGTGTACGACATGGCCGGTCAGCGGATCGGCGAGGCCCTGGCGGGGCGTGGCCCGGGGTACGGGGAGGACGGTTCGCCTACGGTCCGCATCGGGCGGGAGCGGCCGGACGACCCGGACGCGGATCCGGATGCGGCGGCGGACCGGGCGCACCGGCTGTCCGCGCCCGACGGGGACTTCCGGCTCGTGCTCAGGCTCTGCGCGCCGGGTCCCGGGATCCTTGACGGGACGTACGCGATGCCCGCCGTCGAACGGACTCGGTGAGGAGGGGAGGGGAGGCGGCCGGACCGGGCGGAGGCGGGGCGGCTGTCAGTGGTGCGGTTCACACTGGAGACATGTGCCGCAGCATCAAGACCCTTCGTCCGCCCGCCATCCCCGAAGAAGCCACCGAGGAGGAGATCCGGGCTGCCGCTCTGCAGTTCGTGCGCAAGGTGTCCGGCTTCCGCGCTCCGGCCGCGCACAACCAGGAGGTGTTCGACCGGGCCGTCGACGAGATCACCGAGGCGACCGTCAGACTCCTGGACGGGCTGGAGATCCGGGGTGCGGTCAGGACGCCGTAGTGGCCGTCGCGCTCGCCGGTGCCGCGGCGGCGGCCTCCGCCGCCGGGCGGCGCACAAGATACGCGGCCAGGGCGCCCGCAACGAACAGGGCAAGGACCGAGACGGCCGTGGCCACCCACGTCGCTCCGAGCCACTGGCCGCCGAAGTAGCCGAGGCCCACGCTGTAGCCGGCCCATGCCACGCCCGCCAGGGCCGACCAGGGCAGGAATTCCTTGACCTTGCGATGCGCGGCGCCCGCGCCCAGGGAGACCACCGAGCGCCCGGCCGGGGCGAAGCGGGCGATGATGACGAGGATGCCTCCGCCCCGGGCGAGGGCGGCGCCGAGGTGTTCCTGTGCGGAGGTGAGGCGGCGGGAGCGGGCGATGGCCCGGTCCAGGCGTTCCCCGCCGCGCCGGGCCAGCCGGTACGCGACGAGGTCGCCGAGCACCGAGGCGCAGGCCGCGCAGAGGATCAGGGCGAGCAATGAGGGGACCTCGGTCACCTGCCCGGCGGCGCCGGCGCCCGTGACGGTCGTCGAACCGGCGGCAGCTGTTGCGGCGGTGATCACCAGGACCCCGCTGGGCAGCAGGGGCAGGAAGACGTCCAGCAGCACCGAAAGGGCGATCACGGCGTAGATCCATGGGCTGCCGGTCAGCGCGCCCACACTCTCAAGCACCTACTACTCCCCGATTCGGAACAACGCCGCGACGTCGCAGGGGAGCGGCAGGAGCGGCAGGGTCGGCTGTACAGCGTACGCCTGGCGTTCATCCAGTGATCCATAAATACGAACGATGTTGGGAACCTCACGTACACCCGGAAATGGGAAGACTCGGTTCCGGGAGCATGCCCGGATGCACGTGAGGAACGGCCCGTTTCGGCCCAGGGGAGCGGCCCGTGGACGGGGGAGCGGTCGCGTACGGATCAGACCGTCACGGGCGGTGCCTGCTCGGACGCGCGGTTTTTGTCGCGCTCCGTGCCGCCCCGGCTGAACAGCCGGTCCAGGGCGAGTGCGCCGGGGGCCGGTGAACACCAGCAGGAGGAACGCCCAGCAGAAGACTGGCCGAGGGCTCGCCGCCGTTCTGCAGCGGGAACAGCGCCTCGGGCTGGTGGACCTTGAAGTACGCGACCGGGATCGGTCGGGGCCGCCTCGCGGGCCCGGCGGGCCTCCCCGGCGTCGTGCGTCTGCCGCTGCCGCTGCCGCTCGTCGGGCGCGCGGGCCGTGCGGGTGTCGGCCATGAGCGGCCGTACTCGGCCGAAAACGTGTCGATGATTTCGGCGTGGGTGGAGGTGGTGCCGGTGGTCGGGGAGGTGGCGAAACGGCGCTCTTGCGTCCACCCGTGCGCACGGGTATGGAGCCGTGCGGCGTGCACGGCTCCGCATGGTGCGGAACGACGTGTGTGGGGTCCCCGAGGGTCAGCGGTAGTCGTCCGCCGGCCTGTCCTTCCCGCCGTACCTGATGTCCTCGATGTACGCCCAGGCGTCCGGCTGGCTGCCGTCGATGTCCCGGATTCCGTAGGTCCTGGCGAGTTCCGCGCTGGAGGTGGACTTCCCGTTCCAGCGGGCTGCCCGGTCCGGGTCGGCGGCGAGCGCGGCGACCGCGCGGGCGAGGTAGTGCGGCGATTCGGCGATCGCGAAGGTCGGTTCCTGGGCGACGGCATCGCGCCAGTTCTCCTCGCTCACGCCGAAGTGGGCGAGCATCTGTTCCGAGCGCAGGAAGCCCGGTGTGACGGCGACCGCCGTCCCTCCGTACTCCGCCAGCTCCTCGCCCAGCCCGAAGGCGATCCGGATCGGGGCGTTCTTCGCCAGGTCGTAGTAGAGGTTCTCGCGGAAACGGCGATTGGAGACCGCTGTGCCGTCGGTGACCTCCACGTGCAGGGGCGCGTCGGAGCGGACCAGGAGCGGGAGGGCGAGTGCCGCGGTGATCACGTGCGAGCGCACGCCGAGTTCCAGGATGCGCAGGCCGTCGGCGAGCGGCGTCTCCCAGCTCTTCTTGCCGAAGACGGAGCCGATGAGCAGGTGCTCGCCGCCCCAGAGGTCGTTGACCAGGATGTCGAGCCGTGCCTGTTCGCGGTCGATCCGTTCGACGAGGGCGCGAACCCGGTCCTCGTCCAGGTGGTCGGTGGGGACGGCGATACCGGTGCCACCGGCGGCGGTGACCAGTTCCGCGGTCTCCTCGATGGTCTCTGTGGTCCGGCCGACCTCGCTGGCGTGCTCGCGGGTGGTACGCCCGGTGACGTAGACGGTGGCGCCGGCGCGGCCGAGTTCGACGGCGAGGGCGCGTCCCGCGCCGCGGGTGGCTCCGGCGACGAGCGCGATCCGGCCGGTGAGCGGGCCGTCCTGGCCGTTGGGCTGGGTGTTCCTGTCCTTGTCCATGGCACCACGGTGCACGTTAAAGGCGACAGATCATGTCGCCTTTTCCTGAGTCGTTTCCGTGTGTCCTGCGGGCGGGGGCGCTCCTGTGTTTCTGGCCAAGGTCCGAGGCCAGTGGGTTCGTGTTGTCGACGGCGTGGGGCCGAGCCGCGTGTGGGGGGAATGAGCGATGGCCAGGTCACGATCAGGCTGGCGAGTGGCGAGTGGCGAGTGGCGAGTGGCGAGTGGCGAGGCACTGGTGCTGTGGCGTCGGGCCGGCGACGCTCCGGATGACGGACCTCGGTCGGGTTGTCGATGACCGGGCGCCTGGGCGCCGATCCATCGCATGGCCGGAACGCTGGACAGGGCGTTTCCCGAGCTGTTCGCACCCGACCGTGACGAGCGGCCGGAAGTCGCTCGTCAGCGGTCCGCCGATGCCTCCGGGCCCGGCGACCACTCCCGGATCAACAACGACAAGGGAGGAAGTCGTGCCGGACCCGAAGGCCGGAGGCTCCACTGCGGAGCCACGAAAGAGATGACGAGGACTCAGGTTTCCAAGACCGGTGCGGAGATCAGCAGTTGTTCAGGAAGGACTGCAGGGCGCTCTTCTCGGCCGGGTCGACGGTCAGGTCGTAGTAGTGCTTCACATGCACCCAGGCCCGCACGTACGTGCACTTGTACGCGGTGCGCGAGGGCATCCACTCCGCCGGGTCCTTGTCGCCCTTGGCCTGGTTGACGTTGTCCGTGACCGCAATGAGCTGCGGGCGCGTCAGGTCGTTGGCGTACGCCTGGCGCTCGGCGGTCGTCCAGCTGCTGGCGCCCGAGCGCCAGGCCTCGGCGAGCGGGACCATGTGGTCGATGTCCAGATCGGATGCGGCGGTCCAGGTGGCGCCGTCGTACTCCGAGTACCAAGTGCCGCTGACGGCGGCGCAGCTGGAGTCCTGGGTCACGTTGGTGCCGTCGCGCTCCAGGACGACCTCACGGGTGTTGCAGGCGCCCGACTGGGTGATCCAGTGCGGGAACTTGTCGCGGCTGTAGCCGGTCGACGAGCCCTCTGCGGCGACGGTCAGCTCGCTGAGGTAGGTGCGGGCCGTCGAAGCGGAGACCGGGGTGGGCATGGCCGCCTGGGCGGTGGGGGCGGTGAGCAGGCCGGTGGTTGCGGCAAAAGCGGCGGATGCGGCGACGACGGCGATGCGACGCGCGTAGACACCAGACATACGAACTCCCTTGATGTGGGGGACCTTGGACGGGTGACCCGTGGGGCCCGGCCATCCTGGCGGTGCCGGGTTTCCGTGGGGTGGGCACCAGGTAACAGGGTGGCGACATGGGCACGTCACTTCAAGGGCTTTGGTGAACAGGTCTGGGGCGTGGGGGCGTACGTCCACATCTGCGCGGGCGCGCAGGCTGACGCGGTGACAAGTCGGCGCCCTGGAAGCATGGTTCGCGTGAGTGGGCAGGGGTGGGCCCGGTCGTGGGGCTGCGGCGCGCTGCTACCGGTGACTGCGGCATCCTCATCGGCGGTGCGCTGACCGCGACCGTGCTCGGCGGGCGGCGGGCGCTGGTTGGATTGACGGCCCCGCGCGGGGAGGCGGGGGCGGCGCTCGGGCTGCTCGACCGTGGGGTGGGAGGGAGATTGCCCGGCCCGCGGCGTCGGACGCGTTGCCGCCGGGGCTCGATCAGACCCGGACGGCGGGGCTCGTGGCCCTGCCGGGTGCCTTCGTGGGCATGCTGCTGGGCGGCGCCTCACCGGTGCAGGTGGGGGCCGTGCAACTGTTCGTACTGGTAGCCCTGATGGTCATGCAGAGGGTGGCCGTTGCGATGGTGCTCGAACTGGTGGGGGCGGCTGACCGAGGCCGAGGCCGGGGCGAGTGCCGCCGGGCTGCGGCTATCGCACGCTGATGTGCAGCCGGACCGAGCCGTCGGGCGCCGCCTCCACCCGGATCTGCGTCAGGTCCTCGACATGCGCGTCGGGGGAGAGCGCCCCGGCGCGCGGGCCGACGCCCACGACTCGCATGCCCGCGGCCCGGCCCGCCGCGATACCCGCCTCCGAGTCCTCGAGGACGACGCAGTCCGCAGCGGCGAAGCCCAGCTCGGCCGCGCCCTTGAGGAAGCCCTCCGGGTCCGGCTTGCTGGCGCCGACGCTCTCGGCGGTGACGCGGATCTCCGGCATCCGCAGGCCCGACGCGGTCATCCGGGCGCGGGCCAGTGCCTCGTCGGCCGAGGTGACCAGGGCGTGCGGGAGCGCGGCGATCGCGTCCATGAAGGCGGAAGCGCCGCCGATCGGTACGACGCCGTCGGTGTCCGCGGTCTCCTCGGCGAGCATGACCCGGTTGTCCGCGTAGTTCTGCTCCATCGGGCGGTCCGGGAGGAGGTACGCCATGCTGGCGTACCCCTGCCGCCCGTGGACGACCTTGAGTGCGGCCTCCGGGTCCAGTCCCTCGCGCAGCGCCCAGCGCCGCCAGCAGCGCTCCACGACGGCGTCGGAGTTCACCAGAGTGCCGTCCATGTCCAGGAGGAGGGCGCGGGCGGTGAGGACGGTGGCCGGCATGGGCGGGCTCCAGGGCGCGGGGAAAAGGGAACAAGCAGCCCCGCCCGCCGGTCAGGGGGTGGCGGGCGAGGCTACTTTGTTCCATCACGATACAAAGGCCTGCCGGAGAAAGCCAATCCGTTCCGTTCCGGGTGGTCCGGTCCGATCCGTCCGGGGGGCCGGGAGGTTCGGGGGTTCGGGTGGTCGACGTGTTCGTCCCCGGGGTCAGGAGGGTCCTCGGCCCGGCGCCACCGAGCCGAGCAAGAGCGGCATCGTCGCCGCCGCGTCCTGCGAAGAACGCTTCGACCCCGGCTGCTCCTCGGGTGGTCCCTGCCGCAGCCGTGTCGTTCCCCAGCGTCACGTACGGCCGGATCCGCAGGGGATCGAAGCCCTTGGCGGCCGCGATCTCCGCCCGGTCGGCCGCCGACCGCTCGGCCCGGTGCCGCTCGGCGGCGAGGTACTGCTCAAAGGCCGGCTGTCCTCAGTCGCACGCGGGCCCGGTGCCGCTCGGTCTTGGTCAGGTCTGCTGTCGATACGCACTCCGGGCCTGTGCGCCCGGCCCATATGCCCGGTCGTTGCGGGCCCCTCCCCTTGCCTGCCCGGCGATTGGGCAGCCCGCTTCCGGTCCGTACCTGCTCAGCAGGCCATAACCGTACGGAAAGGCCAGGATGGGGATGTAGCGGACCCGAGGAGATGTTTCATGGCCCAGCATCTGAGCCCTTCGGCCCCGGCCCCGGCCCCCGGTGAAGGGCGCTCCACGCGGTCCGTCCTCGTGGCCATCGGTGCGCTGCTCCTCGGTATGCTCCTGGCCGCACTCGATCAGACCATCGTCTCCACCGCGCTGCCGACCATCGTCAGCGACCTCGGTGGCCTGGAACATCTTTCCTGGGTGGTCACGGCCTATCTGCTGGCGTCGACCGCCGCGACCCCGCTCTGGGGCAAGCTCGGCGACCAGTACGGGCGCAAGAAGCTCTTCCAGGCCGCCATCGTCATCTTCCTCATCGGCTCGGCGCTCTGCGGTATCGCCCAGAACATGCCGCAGCTCATCGGCTTCAGGGCTCTTCAGGGGCTCGGCGGCGGCGGCCTCATGGTGCTCTCGATGGCGATCGTCGGCGATATCGTCGCGCCGCGCGAACGGGGCAAGTACCAGGGTCTGTTCGGGGCGGTCTTCGGTGCGACGAGCATCCTCGGACCGCTCCTCGGCGGTCTGTTCACCGAACACCTCAGCTGGCGCTGGGTCTTCTACATCAACCTGCCGATCGGTGTCGTCGCGCTCCTGGTGATCGCCGCCAGGCTGCACATCCCGGTCCGCGGCACGAAGCACACCATCGACTACCTCGGCACCTTCCTCATCGCCTCCGTAGCCACCTGCCTGGTCCTCGTCGCCTCGCTCGGCGGCACCACCTGGGCCTGGGGATCGGCGCAGATCATCGGTCTCGCCGTGCTGAGCGTGCTGCTGCTGATCGCCTTCGTGTACACCGAACACCGGGCCGCCGAGCCCGTCATCCCGCTGAAACTCTTCCGGATCAGGACCTTCAGCCTCGTCGCCGTCATCAGCTTCGTCGTCGGCTTCGCGATGTTCGGCGCCATGACCTATCTGCCGACCTTCCTCCAGGTGGTGCACGGCATCTCGCCGACGATGTCCGGTGTGTACATGCTCCCGATGGTGCTGGGCCTGCTCATCACCACGACCGCCTCCGGCCAGATCGTCAGCCGTACCGGCCGCTGGAAGGTCTTCCCGATCGCCGGCACCGGTCTGACCGCCATCGGGCTCATGCTCCTGCACCGGCTCACGGAGACCAGCAGCACCTGGCAGATGAGCAGCTACTTCTTCGTCTTCGGCGCGGGACTCGGCCTGGTGATGCAGGTCCTGGTGCTGGTCGTGCAGAACGCCGTCACGTACGAGGATCTCGGCGTCGCCACCTCCGGGGCCACCTTCTTCCGCTCCATCGGCGCCTCGTTCGGCGTCGCCGTCTTCGGCACGATCTTCACCAACCGGCTCACCGACAAACTGGCCGCCGCGCTCGCCGGTCAGCCGCTGCCGCCCGGGGCCGGGGTGGAGGGGCTGGCCTCCGACCCGCGCGCCATCGGGCAACTGCCGCCCGCGCTGCGGCCCGCGGTGCTCCACGCGTACTCGACGTCGATCACGGACGTGTTCCTGTACGCGGCGCCCGTCGTGCTGATCGCTTTCGCGCTCGCCTGGTTCCTCAAGGAGGACAAGCTGCGCGGCTCGGTGACCGCCCCCGAGCCCACCGAGACTTTGGCGTCGAACCCGGTCGAGCGGTCCTCGTACGACGAATGCGCCCGTGCCCTCTCGGTGCTCGCCACGCGTGCGGGGCGCCGCGAGATCTACGTGAAGATCACCAAGAGGGCGGGGTACGACCTGCTGCCCGCGGCGAGCTGGATGCTGCTGCGCATCAGACGGCACGGCACGGTCGAACCGGCCATGCTCGCCGACATGGCCCCGGTGCCGCTGCGGGTGATCAGTGACGCGGCCCGTCAGCTGGAGGAACGCGGACTGGTGCGGCGCGAGGGCGTGCAACTGGTGCTCACCGCGACCGGCTCGGAAGCGGTGGTGAAGCTCGCGCAGGCCCGCGAGGAGTCCATGGCCGAACTGCTGGGCGACTGGTGGGGACCGGACCGCCCGACCGATCTGGTCAGGCTCGTGGAGGAACTGACCGCCGAGACGAGCGGGTCGAGCAAGGAACGGCCGCACAGCCCCGAACCGAAGCGGGACCACGCGGCCTGAGCCGTACGAGGAACGGCCGCACAGCCCCGAATCGAAGCGGGACCACGCGGCCTGAGCCGTACAACGAGCTCCGCTACGGCCTCGCAGGCAGTTCCTTCGCGAACCAGTGCTCCGCGTACTGCCGCCGGTGGAACGCCGGAACCTCCCGGTAGCCGTGCTTGGCGTACAGCCCCCGCGCCTCGACCAGGTCGTTGCGGGTGTCGAGGCGGAGCGTGCGGATGCCGAAGGCGCGCGCCGCGTTCTCGACGGCCGCCAGGAGCAGCCCGCCGCCGCCCGTGCCGCGGTGCTCGGGGCGTACGAACACCCGGGTCAGCTCAGCGGTGTCCGCGTCCACCACCAGCAGCCCGGCGCAGGCCGCCGCCGTCCCGTCGAACCGGCCGACGACGAACTGACCGGTGGGCGGGACGAGCAGGTCGGCCCCGTCGTCGGTGAGCCCCTCGTCGATCTCCTGGGCGGTGGCGGGCCGCCCCCAGTACCGGCCGGCGACCTCGCCGTAGTAACCGCGGCGCAGCGACGAGGCGTCGGGGGAGTCGAACGGTTCGGGGGCCAACGTCCAGGTCATGCCGGTCATTCTGACCTGGGCACGATCAAGCAGGCCAACGATTTCACCGGACACCCGCCGCCGCGGACGGCACCGTCCGCAGCCGTCGGCTCCGCCGCACCAGCAGCACCGCGGCGACCACCACCAGTACGGCCCCGAGCAGCGACAGCACCCAGGCGGGGACGCCGGCCACGGCCAGCAACTCATTCCGGTTACACCTGCCTCCGGGACGGGGTGTCGGCGTCGGCCGCGCGCAGCTCGTGACCGCCGTCGATCCGCCGCGGCGGAGTACGTGTCGTCCACGCGCGCCCCTCACCCCGCACACTCCGCTTCCCCCTTGTGTGCCGCATGTCCCGTCGGCCTCCCTCGTGATCGACAACACGGGAAGGGGCGTACGAACCGCAGTTCCAGTTCCGGCCATGGATCCGTTTCCGGCGGCTCGCCTCGCCCGTCCGCTCGGACACGCTTTCGGGCAAAAGTGGGACGACAGTCGGGTGACGAGGGGGTTGATTTCGCCTACCTCGTAGTGCAATGCGATGGTTTCACGGCACGCCCGGATCGAGGAACGGGTACCGGAACGGCGGGAGGGTCGGCGCAGCGTGGCGAATGCGGAGCACAGTGCGCGCGGGGACGCGGCGACGGGGGCGAGGACCGGGACTGCCCGAGCTCTGCTCTGGCTGCTTGTGGCCGCTCTGACTGTACGTCAGATGGCGGTGGTGTTAAGACAGCCGCCGGGCGAACGGCTCACCGGACTGAGGACCTGGATCGGCGAGAACGGCGTCCTGCATGTGACGGGCTCGCTGTACGACAACGACCGGTTCACCGGTACCCCGTTCGCCGGACTGGTACTGGAACCACTGACCCGTACCGCAGAACAGAGCCTGGGCGTCGCCTGGACCTTCGGCTCGCTGCTGCTGGTCGCCGCGCTGGGCGTCGTCACCGCCCGCGCGCTGCCGGGACCGGTTTCCCGGCGCACCACGTTGCCGGCCGCACCCGTCGCGATCAGCCTGCTGATGCTCTCGCTGCCGGTCCGCGACGCGCTGCACCTGGGGCAGACCAGCATCCTGCCGGTCCTGCTGGTGCTGCTGGGCTGTTGCGCGGTCCGCGGGGAACGCGCCGCGGGCATCCTGATCGGACTGGCTGCCGCGCTCCAGCCGATCGTGCTGCTCTTCGCCGCGCTGCTCCGGCTGACCGGGCGACGACAGGCCGCGCTGACCGGCGGCGCCGTGTTCGCCGCCTGCACGGCGCTCGCCTGGGCCGCGATGCCGGGCGACTCGTGGACGTACTGGGTGCACCACGTCGCGGGAACCGGGCTCGGCGGCGACGCGGACAGCCTCGCCAACCAGTCCCTGCATAGCGCCCTGCTCCGGTTCGGGCTCGCGGGCCCGTGGGAGATCGTGCTCTTCGTGATGCCGGCGGCCGCCGTCTGCTTCTTCGGGCTGCGTCGCGCCGCACGGTACGCGGGGGACGGGCAGCCGCTCCTCGCCGTCGCCGTGACCGGCTGTGTCGCCGTAGCCGTCTCGCCGACCGCCTGGCAGCACCAACTGCTGTGGGTGCTGCTCGCAGTGGTCGGCCGGGTCGGGAAGCGGGCCTCCGACCGGCTGGTCTGGCCCGCGGTCGTGGTCCTCGTGCTCACCCTGCCCGGGAGCATGCTGCTGCCGAACATCGAGGCGCTCGGCCCCGTACGCGACAACGTGCTGCTGATCGCCGCGCTCGCCGCGGCCTGCGCCGTGCCGTTCCTGCCGCGCACCTCGGAGCACTGGCAGCCCCCGATCCCCACGGACTACGCGGTCCCTGTCCCGGCCCGCTGGAGCTGCGTCCCGCTGCCGTTATGGCGGCGGGTGCCGAGCCGGCCCAGCCTGTTGCTGGAACTGCTCCTGATCAGGGTCGTCTACTCCGCGTACGCCCAAGTCAGGCTCGCGGCGACGGCCGGCCGCGCGACCGCCGAGCAGCACGGCCGCCAGATCCACTCCATCGAGCAGCGGCTGCACATCGACTTCGAGCACCGGATCAATCACGCGGTCGTGGGCATCGGCCGGCTGCGGGGATTCTTCGACCACTACTACACGACGTTCCACTTCATCGTGCCGATGGTGATCCTCTCAGTGCTCTGCGTACGGCGCCCCGCGGACTACCGCTGGGCCCGCAGCGCCCTCTGCTTCGCCACGCTCCTCGCGCTGGTCGGCTTCTGGCTCTACCCGCTGGCCCCGCCGCGCCTGATGCCGGGGCTCGGCTTCGTCGACACGGTCCACGGTGTCCAGGACTTCGCGAAGCCGGACTACGGAAGTCTGACCGCGATGACCAACCAGTACGCGGCGATGCCCTCGCTGCATTTCGGCTGGTCGCTCTGGTGCGGGGTGGTCGTCGCCGTGCTGGCCCCGAAGGCGTGGATGAAGGCGCTGGGGCTGCTGCACCCGCTCTTCACGGTCTCCGCGATCATCGCCACGGCCAATCACTGGTTGCTGGACGCGGTGGGCGGAGCGGTCGTGGTAGCGCTCGGCTTCGGGCTCACCCATCTGCTGGCGGGGCCGCGGAGGCTGCGGCAGATGACCGCACCGGTGGCGGAGCCGCGGGACGCCCCGGAGCGGCCGGCGCCGCTGCCGGAATCGAGAACGACGCCGGAACCGAGAACGACGGACGCGGCGCTGGGCAGCAAGCAGCTCTGAGGGCCCGAAAGGGCCGAAGGGGTGCCGGGACGAACGCCTCGTCCTGGCACCCCTTCGGCGTGGATCGCCGCCTGACCAGCATCCGCCCTCCGGCGCCGGTCCGCCACTCGAACAGCTCAGGAGCCGGCCGGCCCGAGGGCCCATGCGGCGAGTGAGAGCGTCGCCATGGAGGTCACCGTCGATGCCACCACCGCATCGCGGGCCGGCCGGGTGTCCAGTCCGTACTGCTGGGCGTAGATGAAGGCGTTCTGAGCGGTCGGCAGCGCCGAGCAGAGCACCACGGCAAGGAGTTGGTGCTCCGGCAGATGCAGCAGCGGGCCGCCGACGGCGCATGCGATCAGGGGCTGGACCAGTGTCTTCAGCGCCACCACCACGGTGACCTCGGCACGCGCCGTGCGCCCCGCGCCCTCCGTACGCACCGGCTGTGCCGCGTTCGGTGCGAGTTCCGCCGAACCAGCGGCGGCCGGGCGGGAGTTCAGGGACAGCCCCAGTGTGATCAGTGCCGTCGGCACGGCGGCATCGCCGAGCAGGTCGCAGGAGTGGGCGAGCACGTGCGGCAGCCGCAGTCCGAGCGCGGACACGGCCACCCCGAGCAACGAGGCCATGATGATGGGGTTGCGGACCGGCATGGTCAGCATCCGCCGGAACACCACGGCCTTCCCGGAGCCCGCCCCCGTCCCCGTGTCCAGCAGCGTCAGGATCACCGGGGAGACCAACAGCACCTGGAACAGGATGACCTGGGCGACGAACGACGCGTCACCGAGCACCTGGACCGCCACCGGAATGCCGAGGTTGGAGGAGTTGACGTAGCCCGACGTCATGCCGCCGATCGCCCGGTCGGCCGTGCCCCGGCCGAAGAGCCGGCCGGCCGCCAGGAACCCCAGACCGCAGACCAGCGCGGTGCCCGCGGCGAACGCGACCATCGAGGAGTTGGCGAAGGAGGCCGGCCGCGCCCCGGACGCCATGGTGAACAGGGCGGCGGGCATGGCCACATGGAAGACGAACCGGCCGAGCACGGTCTCCGCCCGATCGCCCAGCAGACCGCTGCGGCCGACCACGTAACCGATGGCGGTGAGCATCCATATGGGGGCGAAGGCGGAGAGCAGGGCGTGCATGTCCGCCATGATCCTCGCGCCATTGTGCGCCGCCCGCACAGGAGTTCGGCCGGGTGCGATGCCGTGAGCCGGTACGGACGGCGGGGGCCGAGGCGTGAGGAATGAGACCCCCGCCGTCCGAGACGAGCCCCCACCGTCCGAAACGACTGCTCCGCCGTCCGGAACCGACGGCAGCGGTCAGCGCTTGGCGGTGCTGACCTGGAGCTGCTTGATCCCGTTGAGCCATGCCGAGCGCAGCCGCCGCGGATCGTCGGCCAGCCGCAGGTCGGGCAGTACGTCGGCGATCGCGTTGAAGATCAGGTTGATCTCCATCACGGCAAGGGACTTGCCGAGGCAGAAGTGCGGACCGCCGCCGCCGAAGCCGAGGTGGGGGTTGGGATCACGGCGGATGTCGAAGGCCTCCGGGTTCTCGAAGACCTCGGGGTCGTTGTTGGCCGACGAGTAGAACAGCCCGACCCTGTCGCCCTTCTTGATCTGCTGCCCGCCCAGTTCGGTGTCCTGAGTGGCGGTCCGCTGGAAGGAGACCACGGGGGTGGCCCAGCGGACGATCTCCTCGGCGGTCGTCTCCGGGCGTTCGCGCTTGTAGAGCTCCCACTGGTCCGGGTGGGTGAGGAAGGCGTGCATGCCGTGGCTGATGGCGTTGCGGGTGGTCTCGTTGCCGGCGACGGCGAGCAGGATCACGAAGAAGCCGAACTCGTCGGAGGAGAGGTTCCCTTCACCCTCCGCGGCGACCAGCTGGGAGACGATGTCCTTGGCCGGGCACTCCTTGCGGGCGGCGGCCAGGTTCATCGAGTACGAGACGATCTCCATGGCCGCCTCGGTGCCGGCCTCCTCGGTGATCGCGTACTCGGGATCGTCGTACGCGGCCATCTTGTTGGACCAGTCGAAGATCTTGGACCGGTCCTCCTGCGGTACGCCGATGAGTTCCGCGATGGCCTGGAGCGGCAGCTCGACGGCGATGTTGGTGACGAAGTCGAACGAGCCGTCGTCGTCGGCCGCGGCGAGCGCGGTCTCGACGATCGAGCGGGCGCGGTTGCGCAGCGCCTGCTCCAGGGAGCGCACCGCCCGGGGGGTGAAGCCTCGCTGGACGATCTGGCGGACCCGGGTGTGCTCGGGCGGGTCCATGTTCAGCATGATCAGCTTCTGGACCTCGATCTGGTCCCGGCTGATCGACTCGTTGAAGCGGATGACCGCGGTGTTGGTGTGGGAGGAGAACAGCTCGGGGTGGGTGGAGACGTACTTGACGTCCGCATGCCGCGTGACGACCCAGTAGCCCTCGTCGTCGAAACCGGAGATGCCGGCCGGCTGGGCGCACCACCAGACCGGTGCGGTCTGCCGCATCTGTGCGAACTCCGGGTGCGGAATGCGGTCTTGGAGCAGATCGGGGTCGGTGAAGTCGAACCCTTCGGGCAGATGGGGGCAGGGCATCGGCAGCTCCAGGTCGGTCCGAGGGCCGCCCGGACGTTGCCTGACGGCCCATCAGATGTTGACGGAAAGGTAGTAACGAGTTCTACAACTGGCAAGAGCGGCGGTCCGTTCTGTTGCGTGAAGAGTGAGTGGGCACGGCATGAAGCGGACACAAGGAGCGTGCAGCACTCTTGCGTACCGGGGGTAAGCCTCATAAGACTGCTAAAGAACTAGAACGCGTACTAGTTCCATCCGCGGGCGCCGGGACGCCCCTGCGGAAGCGCGAGGAGAGGACGAGCTCATGGCCGCGGAACCCGTCATCGTCGAAGCCGTACGCACCCCCATCGGCAAGCGCGGAGGCGCGCTCGCCAATCTGCATCCCGGCTATCTGCTGGGCGAGACCTACCGAGAACTCCTCGGCCGCACCGGCATCCACGCCGACTGCGTCGAACAGATCGTCGGCGGCACGGTCACCCACGCCGGCGAGCAGTCCATGAACCCGGCCCGCAACGCCTGGCTCGCCGTGGGGCTTCCGTACGAGACCGCCGCCACCACCGTGGACTGCCAGTGCGGTTCCTCGCAGCAGGCCTCCCACATGGTGGCCAACATGGTCGCGGCCGGGGTCATCGACGTGGGCATCAGCTGCGGTGTCGAGGCCATGTCGCGCGTGCCGCTGGGCAGCGGCTCGAAGCACGGACCGGGCAAGCCCTGGCCCGACGAGTGGAACGTCGACCTGCCCAATCAGTTCGAGGCCGCCGAGCGCATCGCCCGCAAGCGCGGACTGACCCGGGAGAACGTCGACTCGCTCGGGCTGATCTCGCAGGAGCGGGCCGCCGTCGCCTGGGCCGAGGAACGGTTCAAGCGGGAGACGTACGCCGTCCAGGTGCCGACCACCGAGGAGGAGCAGGCGGCCGGACAGGGCATGTGGCGCCTGGTCGACCGGGACGAAGGGCTGCGTGACACCACCATGGAGGGGCTCGGCCGACTCAAGCCCGTCATGCCCACCGCCATCCACACCGCGGGCAACTCCTCGCAGATCTCCGACGGCGCCTGCGCGATCATGTGGGCCTCCAAGCGGATGGCGCGCGCCCTCAAGCTCAAGCCGCGCGCCCGGATCGTCGCCCAGGCCCTGGTCGGCTCGGACCCGCACTTCCACCTCGACGGGCCGGTCGACGCGACCCGCGCGGTGCTCGGCAAGGCCGGGATGTCGCTCAAGGACATCGACATCGTCGAGATCAACGAGGCATTCGCGTCCGTGGTGCTGAGCTGGACCCAGGTCTTCGGGCAGGACCTCGAAAAGGTCAACGTCAACGGCGGAGCCATCGCGCTCGGCCACCCGGTGGGCGCCACCGGGGCCCGGTTAATCACCACGGCCCTGCACGAACTGGAGCGCCGCGACAAGGAGTTCGCCCTCATCACGATGTGCGCGGGCGGCGCCCTGGCCACCGGGACGATCATCCAGCGGCTCTGACAGGCAGGTGGGCCCCGGCCCGGGGTGCTGCGCCCGTGGGGCGGGAGGTGTGGGGGAACCCCGGCCGGTCGTCCGGCCGGGGCCCGTGTCGCCTGGGCGACGGGGAGCCTGTCTCAGTACGGCATGTGGGTGGGGAAGGTGGCGGTCGGGCTGAACAACGTCGCGTATCCCTCTTCATGGCGCCGGTGCCGCCCGGACCGGCCCACGTCCGCGACCGGTGTCGCGAGAGTGAGCAGACCGTCGTTGGCGAGTTCCTGTACGCGCATGAGCAGTGCGCGTACGTCCAGGCCGAGTTCGGCGGCCACCGTCTGCAGATCGAGTCCGGACTCCCAGCTCCACAGCAGTACGGAGTCCATGCTCGGCGACCAGATGACGGTGTTCTCCACCTCGGCGGGCGGAGACGGCGACGGGATGTAGGCCAGGGTCCCGGTCGTGGCCGGCGCAGGGGCCGAGACCGGGGGCGCAGCCGGTGGTGGGGCGGGCTGCGGGGCCTTGGGCGGCGGTGGAGGGGACTCCTCGGCCGGCTGCGGCAGGGGGTTCTCCGGCGCGGCGGCAGGCTCCCCCGCCGAATCACTCGCCGGGGACTTGCGTCGGCGCAGGAGTTTCTCGGCCAGGGACCGTGCGTCGCTGCGGCCGACGGTGCGTCGTGCCAACCGTACTTCGCGCTCGTTCAGGCCCATCAGGTCCGCGATCGATCCATCGTCACCGACCGTGACGGCGAAGGCGGCCAGCGTTCTGCTCCGCTCCGCCTGCATCTCGTCCAGCAACGCCTGCGCCCGGCGCATGCGTTCGTCGCTGGCGCAAAAAGCTTCCGCCAGGACGGTGTTCCGCTCCCAGAAGTCTCGTGGCTCCACGAGACTCACAACGCGCGGGTGGCCGTCGGGAATGGAGGAGCGAGCCGAATGCGCCTAAATGGACTAACGAATAATTAAGTTGGCCCAGTGATATCAAGTGCCCTATTCACTCCAGCGGGTGGCCGGATACGGACGCAGGCGCGGCGAAGGCCCCGACCGGTGGTCGGGGCCTTCGTGCCGGGCGTCGGCGGTGCGGCTCAGCCCTCACCAGTGCCGTCAAATGTGGCCTGGGCCTCGAAGTTGGCGCGACGGGTGGCTCGGCGCAGCGCCTTCAGCAGCGCCGGACCGACCGTCAGCGTCAGCACCGCGGTGAGCACCGCCCGGCCCAGGTCCCAGCCGAGCGAGGTGGCCACGCAGTACGCGAGGAAGCGGACCAGGTTGTCCGTCAGCGGATCGCCTGCGTGGAACGAGATGCCCGACCCGGCCGGGGGCACGATCGTCCAGCCGTACAGGTTCATCACCGTGCCGTAGGCGAACGACGCCACGAACCCGAACCCCGCCAGCAGCAGCAGCTCGGCCCGCCCGCGCAGCCGGTCCGGGCCCGGCAGCAGGCCCGCGCCCATCGCGAACCAGCCCATCGCCAGCATCTGGAACGGCATCCACGGCCCCACCCCGCCGGTGAGCAGCGCCGAGGCGAACATGGTCACCGAGCCGAGCACGAAGCCGAAGCCGGGCCCGAGCACCCGGCCGCTCAGCACCATCAGGAAGAACATCGGCTCCAGCCCCGCCGTGCCCGCCCCCAGCGGCCGCAGCGCAGCGCCGACCGCGGCCAGCACCCCCAGCATCGCCACCGCCTTCGCGTCGAGACCGGAGTCCGCGATCATCGCGACGACCACCCCGACCAGCAGCGGCAGCAGCGCGGCGAACAGCCACGGCGCGTCCTGCAGGTGCGCCGGGTCGGCGCCGGGGCCGACCAGCAGCGGCCAGCCGAACGCGACCACCCCGATCGCGCTGACCAGCACGAGCGCGGCGATCGTGCGCGGCCCGAGCCGTACCGGCCGCACCTGGCGCCCGCTCATGACGGCTCTCCCAGCGCGGCGCGCACCTGCGCCACGGTCAGCCACTCCTGCGGGGCGAGGATCTTCGCGGTCTGCGGGGCGAACGCCGGGGACGAGACCACCACCTGCCGGGTCTCGCCGTCCGCGACGGTCTCCCCGTCGGCGAGGATCACCACCCGGTGCGCCAGCTCGGCGGCCAGCTCCACGTCGTGCGTGGCCAGCACGATCGCGTGACCGTCGGCCGCGAGGCCCCGGAGCACCCCGACCAGCCGGGCCTTTGCCGCGTAGTCCAGGCCGCGGGTCGGCTCGTCCAGCAGCAGCAGCGGGGGCCGCGCGGTGAGCACGACCGCCAGGGCGAGCGCGAGGCGCTGGCCCTCGGAGAGATCGCGGGGATGGGTGTCGTCCGGCACGCCCGGCAACAGCTCGGAGACCAGGGCACGGCAGCTGCCCGGGGCGGCGCCCGCGTCACCGTCGGCCGCGGCGCACTCGGCGGCGACGGTGTCCGCGTACAGCAGATCCCGTGGCTCCTGCGGCACGAGGCCGACCCGGCGCACCATGTCGCGCGGCTCCGTGCGGTGCGGGGTCCGGCCGCCGACCCGGACGGTGCCGGTGGTGGGCTCGACCATGCCGACGAGCGTGGCCAGCAGGGTGGACTTGCCCGCGCCGTTGCGGCCCATCAGGGCGATGGTCTCGCCGGGGGCGACGGTGAGCGTCACCCGGCGCAGCGCCTCGACGCGGCCGCGCCGTACGCCGAGCCGCTCGACCCGGGCCGTGGCATCGGCGACCGGCTCGGGCACGCCGGCCGTCCGCGCGGTGCGGCCCAGCAGCCGGGCCAGGGCGCCGCGCCGCACGGGGGAGGCGGCCGGGGGCGGCAGAGCGGGAGCGGCCACCGGCTCCGGAGCGGGCGGCCGCACCGGGGCGAGCCGCTCGCGCAGGCCCGCCGCCCGGCGCCGTGCATCGCGGACCGAGAGCGGCAGCGGCTCCCACCCCGCCAGCCGGCCCAGCGCGACGACCGGCGGGTGGACCGGGGAGACGGCCATGACGTCCGACGGCGCGCCCATGACCGGGGCGGCGCCCGGCGACGGCAGCAGGACGACCCGGTCCGCGTACTGCACCACCCGCTCCAGCCGGTGCTCGGCCATCAGGACCGTCGTCCCCAGGTCGTGCACCAGCCGTTGCAGCACGGCGAGGACCTCCTCGGCCGCCGCCGGGTCCAGCGCGGACGTCGGCTCGTCGAGGACCAGGACCTTCGGGTGCGGGGTGAGGACGGAACCGATCGCGACCCGCTGCTGCTGGCCGCCGGAGAGCGTGGCGATCGGCCGGTCGCGCAGCTCTGCGAGCCCCAGCAGGTCCAGGGTCTCCTCGACCCGCCGCCGCATCACGTCCGGGGCCAGGCCCAGCGACTCCATGCCGTACGCCAGCTCGTCCTCGACCGTGTCGGTGACGAAGTGGGAGAGCGGGTCCTGGCCCACCGTGCCGACCAGATCGGCGAGTTCACGAGGCTTGTGGGTACGGGTGTCGCGCCCGTCGACCGTTACCCGCCCGTTCAGCGTGCCGCCGGTGAAGTGCGGCACCAGCCCCGAAACGGCACCGAGCAGTGTCGACTTGCCGACCCCGGACGGACCGACGAGCAGCACCAGCTCGCCCTCGGGAACGGTCAGATCGACCCCGCTGAGGGTGGCACGCGCCGCCCCCTCGTAGTGCACCGAGACCTGCTCGAACCGGATCACTGGATCTCCTTGGAACGCGGGGCGCCCGCCGGCGGCGGCACCGGCGCCACCACCGCGGGCAGCAGCCCGATCAGCACCGCGGCCGCGGGCCACAGCGGAAGCACCGGCGCGACCAGCGGTACGACCCCGGGGTGCAGCGCCGCCTCGTCGACCACGCCCGCCCAGATCATCGCCACCGCCACCGCGGCGCCCGAACCCGCCACCAGCCAGGCCCGCACGCCCCACCGGTCGGGCCGGTAGCGGGTACGCACCGAACGGGCCCCGCCGAGCCGCAGCCCGGCCGCCGCGGCGACGAGCCCGGCGAGCAGCAGCGGCATCCCGTACACCGCACCCTGCGCGGCCAGCAGACCGTACGTACCGGCGCACATCCCGAGCAGCCCGCCGAGGGTGAGGACGTTCGTGGTGTGCCGGACGGCGGGCGGGACCTGGGCGGTGCGCCCGTATCCCCGCGCGTCCATCGACGCCGCCACCGCGACCGACCGCTCCAGCGCGCCCTCCAGGACCGGCAGCCCGATCTGGAGGACCGACTTGACGCCGCCGGTCGGACGGCCCCGCAGCCGCCGTGCGGTACGCAGCCGCATCACGTCGGCGACCATGTTCGGCGCGAACGTCATCGCTACGACGACGGCGACGCCCGCCTCGTAGAGCGCGCCCGGCAGCGACTTCAGCAGCCGGGCCGGGTTGGCGAGCGAGTTCGCCGCACCGACGCAGATCAGCAGGGTGGCCAGCTTCGCCCCGTCGTACAGCGCGAAGACCAGCTGCTCGGCGGTGACCCGGCCACCGATCCTGACCCCCTGCGCCCATTCGGGCAGTGGCACCTCGGGGAGCGTGAACAGCGTGTGGGTACCGGGGATCGGCGAACCGAGGAAGACGGAGAAGACCAGCCGCACCCCGACGACGAACAGCCCGATCCTGATGAACGCTCCGTACGAACGGGCCCACGGGGCGTCCGTGCGGCGGGCCGCCACGACGTAACCGGCCACCCCCACGAGCATCCCCAGCAGCAGCGGATTGGTGGTCCGGGACGCGGCGGTGGCGAGGCCGAGCGCCCACAGCCACCAGGCCCCGGCGGGCAGGGCGTTGCTCCGGTTCGCCTCGGGGGCGCGCAGCGGACGGCTGCGCGCCAGGACAGCGGAGCCGGTCGGGGCGGTCATCCGCGGCGGCGGCGGGACTGCACGACCGCGGCGGCGCCGAGGAGGAGCACGGCGCCGACCCCGACGAGAACCCCGGCGGACGGGCCGGAGGAGCCGCCCGAGCCGGAGGACGCGGCGGACCCGGCCGGTGCGGCCGAGGCGGACGGGGATTCGGCAGGCGTCCCCTTCCCGTCGCCGGAGACCTGCTCGCCGCAGCCCGAGGCCGGATAGCCGGTGATCGCGCAGAGCATCGCGTCGCTGCTGTACCGCAACGGCGCGGCCACCGCGGCGAGCGCCTCCGCGGCGCTCGCGTCCGGGCTCACCCGCGCGCACGCGGTGCGCGGCGCGGGCGGTGTCTCACCGGCCGGGGCGTCCGCGGCCGTGCCCGGGTCGATGACGAGCGCGATCCGCTTGGTGCCGTCCTTGGCCGGGGTGCCGGCGCAGATCTCGGTGAAGTCGGGGGTGCGGCGCGGCTTCGCCGAGTCCTGGGAGTCCTCGCTCACCGAGAACCGGAAACCCTGCACCGCCCCGTCGTCCGGCCGGACCAGCGACGGGCCCTGGGTGGCGTACGTCCAGTCGGAGCCGGAGTTCTCCCAGAACGACCAGTACCGGTAGCCGGCCGCCTGGGCCGGTCCCGCGCCGAGCACGGCCAGGACGGCGCCCAGGACCACCGGCAGCGCGGTGGCCCGTGCCGCGCGCCTCACGGCTGCCTGTTCTTGCGGCGACCGCTGATCAGGAAGAACGCGATCGCGGAGAGGACGAGGCCGATGCCGATGTACCACCACACGCCGCCGATCACGTCGTCGCCGCTGTGGACCTGGTCCTTCTCGGTGGGCACGTACCCGGTGTCGGCGGACGGGTCGGGCGTCACGACGGCGGCGGGCTCGGGGCCGGCCGCGTTCAGCCGGGCGACCAGGTCGACGCCGCCGAAGTCCCGGGCGTCGTCGCCGGTCGAGTGGGCGGCCAGGATGAGCTGGGCGTAGGCGGCGGGGCCGCTCTGGGCGGCCCAGTCCGCGGAGTTCTTCTTCAGCCAGTCGACGGCCCCGGCCGCCTTGTCCTGGTGGCCCGAGGCGGACAGGGCGACGACCGCGTCGGCGGTGTTGCCGAAGTCGGGCTGCGGGGTGGTGTCGGCGGCACCGGGCATCGGCGCCTGGTTCAGGTGGTTGCTGCCGGCGAGGGCGCCGACGAGGTAGTGGGCGCCGTTCTGGGCGGCCTGCTCGGGCGTGAGGCCGGAACCGGTCTGGCAGCGGGGTGCCTTGCCCGCGGCGTTGTTCCCGACGGCCATCCCCTTGCCCATCGCGCCGAGCACGGCGGCCGCGGTGGCGTCCGCGTTCGCGGTGAGCTTCCCCTTCTTGTCGGGCTGGTACGCGAAGGCGCCGCCGTCCTTGCCGCCGCACGGGATTGCGAGTGCGAGCAGCGGATCGTAGGGGGTCTTGCCGCCGGGGGTCGTGATGTCCGCGAGCCGCTGCCCCTGCCGGGCGAGGGCGCCGATCACCAGGGAGGTGGAGTTGGCGTCGCTGGGCGCGCCGGCGGTGTAGCCCCAGCCGCCGTCCTCGTTCTGCACGGACTTCAGCCAGCGCACCGAGTTGTTCACGGTCTCCCGGTGCCCGCCGACCTCGGCCAGCGCCTGGGCGGCGGCCGCGGTGGCGTTGGTGTCCCGTACCGTCTTCGCGTCGCACGGCTTGGAGACATCGGGCCGGTACGCGGCGTAGGAGCCGTCGGCGCACTGCTGGGAGACCAGCCAGTCCACCGACTTCGCCGCCGGTGTGACCCCTTCCACCCGCTGGGCGAGGAAGGACATCGACTGCCGCCACACCCCGTCGTAGGTGGGGTCCTTCGTGCCGTACAGCCCGGCGGGCAGTGCGGCGGACGGCGAGGGCGAGGGGGACGGCGCTGCGACCGCGACCGGCGCAGCGGCCGTGCAGAGCACGGCGGCGGTGGCGGCGAGCGCTGCGGCGCTGCGGCGTACGGTCATGGCTGGCGGGGCCTCTCCTGCGGGGTGAACCGGGCACAGGCACGCTCAGGCACCAGGCTCCGGCTCCGTATTCCTCGACGGTGCCGACCACCGGTGGGTCCGGAGGTCCGAGCCGGTCACGACCGCGGACAGGGCATTCCGACTCACCGTCTGCGACGACGGTTCACGGCTGCGTGGTCAGTGCCGGATTCGCACCGGCTTCCCCCTGAACGGGCATGATGACGACCCGTACACTCTACCGGGCGCGCCCGGCAGGGCCCGGGGCGGCTTCGGCTCGCCCGCGACGCGGAAAACCCACTGGCGGGATCCGCCCCGCACGGACGACCATCTCCCGCATGAGTGATCACCCCGCACGCTGGACCCAGGCGACCGTCTACCCCGACATGTGGGCGGACCCGGACGACGACCCCCGCAACTCGGAAGGTGCCGGCCCGGACGGCGAGCTCCCGACGCTCCAGGACTACCTGACCGACTACCGGCTGACCCTGCGGATGAAATGCGAGGGTCTGGACGCGGAGCAGCTGGCCCGGCGGTCGGTCCCGCCGTCGACGATGTCGCTGCTCGGCCTCCTGCGCCACCTCGCCGAGGTGGAACGGGACTGGCGCAACTGGATCACCGACGGTGAACCGCTGCCCAAGCTGTACGGCAAGCGTGACGCGGACTTCGACGGAGCCGTCGCCGATCAGGCCGTGGTCGACGCCGCCTACGCCGATCTGGAGCGCGAGCAGGCCGCGACCGACGCCGCGCTGGCCGCGCACCCGGACCTGGGCGAGCGGCTGGGGAAGGACAGGATCTCCGTCCGGTCGCTGCTGGTGCACAGGATCGAGGAGTACGCCCGGCACTGCGGGCAGGCCGACCTGCTGCGCGAGTGCATCGACGGGAGGGTGGGACAGTGAGGCCCGGCCGGTGAGATGAGCTTCGCGGGGCGGGGCGGCCCGCCCCGCCCCGCACTCACACCGCGATGTACGTCACCGGCTCGCTCCCCGGCACCGCCTCCGCGCGCCCGAGCTTCACCAGCCGCCGCAGATGCGCCTCCGCCTCCGAGACGGCGATGTTCCGGGAGCCGTGCGGGATCTGCTCCCAGGGCCGGTTCCACTCCATCCGCTCGGCCAGCTCCCACGGCGTCAGCGGCTGCGCCAGCAGCCCCAGCAGCCCGGTCAGCCGCTCCTCGTGATGACCGAGGAGCTCCTGTACGCGTCCTGCCGCATCGGTGAAGGCGTACTGATGGGCGGGCAGCACCTCGGCGGCCCCGAGCCTGCCGATCCGCTCCAGCGAGTCGAGGTAGTCGCCGAGGGGATCGCTGGCCGTCGCGTCGTCCGGGTCCTCGTACAGCCCGATGTGCGGACTGATCCCCGGCAGCAGATGATCCCCCGAGAAGAGCCGCCCCCGGCCCGGCAGATTCCCCGGATGCTCCTCCTCCAGGTGCAGGCACACATGCCCCGGCGTGTGCCCCGGCGTCCAGATCGCCCGCAGCCTGCGCCCCGCCAGATCGAGCAGCTCACCGGGGGCGATCTCCCGGTCCGGCAGCGCGGCCCCCAGCCCCGGCAGGGTCCGCATCCGCCCCCCGTCGGCCGCGGCGGCCCGCAACGGCGCGAGGTGTTCCTCGGGCGCGCCGACCGCGGTGAGCTTGGCCGCGAGATACGTCAGCCAGGTACCGGGCCGGGACCCGCGGGTACGCCGCACGATCGCGGTGTCCGCCGCATGCATGGCGATCCAGGCCCCGGAGGCCTCGCGCACCTGCCCGGAGAGCCCGTGGTGGTCGGGGTGGTGGTGGGTGATGACCACCCCGTGGATGTCGGCCATCTCCGTACCGACGGCGGCGAGCCCGGCACCGAGCGTGTCCCACGCCTCGGGATCGTCCCACCCGGTGTCGATCAGGACCGGCCCCCGGTCGGTGTCCAGGACGTGCACGAGGGTATGGCCGAGCGGATTGTCCGGGATGGGCACCTTGATGCTGTGCACGCCCCCGCCGTGGTCGGTCACCTGCGCCATGAGGTCCCCATCTCTCTAGACGGACGTGCGGCTTTGCGGCTCCGGTGCGCCGCCCCCACTGTAACGAGAACTTGTTCCAGTAGTAGCCCTGGTCGACCATCTCGTCGGGGTGCTGTCGCGGACGTGGACTCCTGGAACTGGAACTGGTATCAGTTCTGACACGGAGTCAGATACTGAGTCGGACAACGCGCCGGGCCGCGGGAGGCAGCAGCCATGACCGAGCTTGTCGAACACGGAAAACTGTTCATCGGCGGGGAGTTGGTCGATCCGCTGGGCCGGGACGTGATCGAGGTCGTCTCGCCGCACACCGAACAGGTCATCGGCCGGGTGCCGCATGCCTGCGAGGCGGACGTGGACCGGGCCGTCGCCGCCGCGCGGCTGGCGTTCGACGAGGGGCCCTGGGCGCGGATGAGCCTGGACGAGCGGATCGCGGTGGTCACCAGGATCAAGGACGGCTTCGCCGTGCGGTACGAGGAGATCGCCCGGGTCATCAGCTCGGAGAACGGCACCCCGTACACGTCGAGCGTCATGGTGCAGGCGCTCGCCGCGATGATGGTGTGGGACGCGGCGATCACCGTCGCCCGCGACTTCCCGTACGAGGAGCGGCGGGCCGGGGCGCTCGGGCCGCTGCTGGTGCGCCGGGAGCCGGTCGGGGTGGTCGCGGCCGTCGTGCCGTGGAACGTTCCGCAGTTCACCGCCGCCGCCAAGCTCGCGCCCGCGCTGCTGGCCGGCTGCTCCGCGGTGCTCAAGGTCTCGCCCGAATCCCCGCTGGACGCCTACGTCCTGGCCGAGATCGCCGCCGAGGCCGGGCTCCCGGAGGGGGTGCTCTCGATCCTTCCGGCCGACCGCGAGGTCAGTGAGTACCTGGTCGGGCATCCCGGCGTCGACAAGGTGTCGTTCACCGGCTCCGTGGCCGCCGGGCGCCGGGTGATGGAGGTCGCCTCCCGCAACCTCACCCGGGTCACCCTGGAGCTGGGCGGCAAGTCCGCCGCCGTGATCCTCCCCGACGCCGACCTGGACGCCGCCGTCGCGGGCATCGTTCCCTTCGCCTGGATGATCAACGGCCAGGCGTGCGTGGCCCAGACCCGCATCCTCGTCCCGCGCTCCCGCTACGACGAGACGGCCGAGGCGTTCGCCGCCGCGGCCGGTGCGCTGAAGGTCGGCGATCCGCTCGACCCCGCCACCGAACTGGGCCCGCTGGTCGCGCAGCGCCAGCAGCGGCGCTCGCTCGACTACATCCGGATCGGGCAGGACGAAGGCGCCAAGATCCTTACCGGCGGAGGCCGTCCGGCTTCCCAGGAGCGGGGCTGGTACGTCGAGCCGACCCTCTTCGGCGACGTCGACAACTCCATGCGCATCGCCCGCGAGGAGATCTTCGGACCCGTCATCTGCCTGCTGCCGTACGGCGACGAGGACGAGGCCGTACGGATCGCCAACGACTCCGACTACGGTCTCAGCGGCAGCGTCTGGACCGCCGACACGGAACGCGGCATCGACATCGCCCGCCGGGTCAGGACCGGCACGTACAGCGTGAACACCTTCAGCCTCGACATGCTCGGCCCGTTCGGCGGGTACAAGAACTCGGGTCTGGGCCGGGAGTTCGGCCCCGAGGGGTACGGCGAGTACTTCGAGCACAAGATGATCCATCTGCCGGCCGGATACGAGGGGGCGTGATGGGGGACCGCTGGGCCGTGGAGGTCGACCGGGGTGTCTGCATCGGCTCCGGGATGTGCCTGAACCACGCACCGGGCCGCTTCGCACTGGACTCCGCCCGGCAGTCGCACCCGGCGACCCCGGAGACCGACGCCGACGAGAAGGTCCTCACGGCGGCCGAGGGCTGCCCGGTCGAGGCGATCACGATCACACTGACCGGCTCGGGCGAGGTCGTCTTCCCGCCGGAGGAATAGACCGGGGCGGGGGAGGACCCGCCATGCGCGGCCGGCCGAGAGCCCGGCCGCGGTGGACCCGGAGCCGACCGCGGAGCAGCGGGCGGCACCGGACGCGGCGCGCCGACGGCCCGCCGCCGTACCCGCACCATGTGGACCATCACCATGCCGGGGTACGACGGTGTGTGCACCGGCCCCGTGTGACGAGGGCCCCGGCCATCCTTACGGTGACGGTCATGGAGACTCCTCAGAGCCCGGTCCCCGGGCCTGCCCCGCACACCGTCCCGCCGCCCGTGAACCCGCCGCTCGCCGGGCGCACCGCCCTGGTGACCGGCGCCGCGAGCGGGATCGGGCGGGCCTGCGCCCAGTCCCTGGCGGCGGCCGGCGCCCATGTGTACGTGGTGGACAAGGCCGCCGAAGCCGCGAACAGCCTGGCGGAAGAGATCGGCGGGACGGCGTGGGTGATCGACCTCTCCGACCCCGCAGCGGTGGACACCCTGCCCGACGACGCGGACATCGTGGTCAACAACGCCGGCCTCCAGCACGTCGCGCCCGTGCACGAATTCCCGCCGGAGCGCTTCGCGTTGATCCAGCGCGTCATGGTGGAGGCCCCGTTCCGCATCTTGCGCCGGACCCTGCCGGGCATGTACGAACGCGGCTGGGGGCGCGTGGTCAACATCTCGTCCGTGCACGGACTGCGGGCCAGCCCCTACAAATCGGCCTACGTGACGGCCAAGCACGCACTGGAGGGACTCAGCAAGGTGGTGGCGCTCGAAGCGGCGGGGCACGGGGTGACGAGCAACTGCGTCTGCCCCGGCTACGTACGCACCCCGCTGGTCGAGAACCAGATCGCGGACCAGGCCCGCACGCACGGCATCTCCGAGGAGGAGGTGGTGGGCCGGGTCATGCTGGAACGCAGCGCGATCAAGCGGCTGATCGAGCCCGATGACGTCGCCGAGGCCGTGCTGTGGCTCTGCGGGCCGCGCACCGGGCACATCACCGGGACCTCGCTCGCCATGGACGGCGGCTGGACCGCCAACTGACCCCCGCCCCCTACGATTGCCGGCCCATCCATGTCTGAACCGTCCACCTCCGCCGCGCCCCATCTGCGGCGCCTGCTCGACCTGCTGGCCGGCGACGCCCCCGCCGAGGAACTGGGCGCCGTCTCCTCGCAGGCCCGTGCCGCGGGTGTGCCCGCGGGCGATCTGGCGGAGGTGGAACGGGCCACCGCCACCGCCCTGCGGATCAGGGGCGCCCTGCGCCAGCACCGTCGCCGCGAGCTCCAGCTCACCGCGCTCTTCGACACCGCGGGCGACCTGGCCGCCTCCCGCGACCTGGACGAGGTGCTCAAGGCGATCGTCCGCCGGGCCAGGATGCTGCTCGGTACGGACACGGCGTATCTCACCCTCCCCGACGAGGAGGCGGGGGACACCTACATGCGGGTCACCGACGGATCGGTGTCGGTGGTCTTCCAGCGGCTGCGGCTGGAGCTCGGCCACGGGCTGGGCGGCCTGGTGGCGCAGACCGCGCGCCCGTACGCGACCCCCGACTACCGGACCGACGACCGCTTCCACCACACCCGCAACATCAATGCCGGGGTGCTGGACGAAGGGCTCGTCGCCATCCTGGGTGTACCGCTGCTGCTCGGCTCCAGCCGCGGCGGCACCGGAAAGGTCATCGGCGTCCTCTTCGCCGCCGACCGCGCGGCCCGCGTCTTCAGCCCCGACGAGGTCGCGCTGCTCTGCTCCCTCGCCGCGCACGCCGCGATCGCCATCGACACCGCCCGCGCGCTCGCCGACACCCGGTCCGCACTGGACGAACTGGCCGGGGCCAACGCCGAGCTGGCGGAGGCGAATGCGGCGGTACGGGCGCATTCGGCGGCCATGCGGCGGGCCGAGGAGTCCCACGACCGGCTGACCGACCTGGTGCTGCGCGGCCGGGACGTCACGGACGTCGCGGCGGCGGTCGCCGGGCTGCTGGACTCCCCGCTGACCATTCACGACCCGGGCGGGCGGCTCCTGGCGGCCGTCCGGCCCGACGGCACGGACTTCGCCGCCGACAGCATGGACGCCGGATGGCTGGCCGAGACCGCCGAGGAATCCCGTACCGGCGCCCGCGCCGTGCACCGCGACGGCCGGTGGATCTGCGCGGTCCTCGCCGGGCGGGAACTCCTGGCCGGACTGGTCCTGCACCGGCGCGGACAGCTCGACGACTCCGACCGGCGGCTGTTCGAGCGGGCCTCGGTGGTCACCGGACTGCTTCTGCTGCTGCGGCGCACCGTCGCCGAGACCGAGAACCGGATACGCGGCGAGCTGATCACCGATCTGCTGACCGACGTGGACCGCGACCCGGCCGGACTCACCGAACGCGGCCGGCGCCTGGGCATCGACCTCGACCGCCCGCATCTGCTGCTGGTGGCCGAGGGCGGGGCCCGGGAGCGGTTGGCCCCCGCCGCGGTGCGCTACCTCTTCGGCGGCGACGTCCACGGGGTGAGCGCGGAACACGCCGGGACCGTGGTGCTGCTGGTGGCGGCCGATGACCGCGGACCGGCCGCGGGCGAAGCGGCACGCATGGCGGCGGCCCAGCTCGGCCAGCTCGCCCAGACCCCCGTCACCGTCGCCGCCACCGGCCCGGCGCGCGGCGCCCGGGAACTGGCCGCCGCGTACGAGGAGGCCGCCCGCTGTCTGCGAGCGATGCGGGTCCTCGGGCGCACCGGGGAAGGGGCCTGCGTCGATGAACTCGGCTTCCTGGGCGTGGTGCTGGGCAACACCCAGGACGTCGACGGCTTCGTCTCGGCGACGCTCGGGCCGCTGCTGGAGTACGACGCGCAGCGCGGCACCCACCTGGTGCGCACCCTCAGCGCCTACTTCGGGTCCGGCGGCAGTCTCGTCCGCGCCAAGGACGAACTCCACGTGCACGTCAACACGGTGGTGCAGCGGCTGGACCGGGTGCAGGTGCTGCTGGGCCGCGACTGGAACGAACCGGGTCGCGCCCTGGAACTGCAACGTTGATCAGCCGGCCGTCGCCCCGTTCAGTTCAGTTCGCCCTCCGGCACTTCCCCGGAACCACCCTCTCCGGGCCCGTTCTTGAGCCGGTCGGC